>CAZBUZ010000001.1:0-52528 GCA_964495205.1 uncultured Pseudomonadota bacterium
CGCTGATGCCAAGCTTATTGAAACGTGAAGCATTTGAAACTGTTGTATACCTAGCTGCCCAGATGGGAGCTGCCGTGGTACAACCTCTTCTTACGAGCAAGGTGCAGCGTTCGTGGCATGGGGACAAAGAGGAGGCGCGGCTTATGAGTATTATGATTGCCGCTTGTGAGCAAGCAAAAAATTTTATTATTCCTGTGTTAAAGAAACCAATTCCCTTAACAAATGTTGCTTGCGTAGACAATGGTAGGGGTGTGTATTTTGAGGATGATGGGCAGTCTCTTATGGCTATTGCTCAACAGCTTAAGACTGAAAATGTTCAAGAATTAACGCTTATCTTTGGGCCCGAGGGTGGGCTAACTTCTGATGAGCGACAACATTTGGATGCTCAGTATTTTGTGAGCTGTGCGCTTACGCCGACTATTTTACGAGCGCAGGAGGCTGTTGCTGTAGGTCTGGGGAGCATGCGAAGTTTGTTGGGGTGATATTTATTTTTTTACCGCGAAGAGTTGCGTTTTAAGATAAAGTGGCGCTATTTGATCAACCATGCCTTGTCCTTTTTCCCATTGTTTATACGCTAGTTGGCCAATTGCTTGTGCTGAACAGATGGAAATAAATGGATCGATGAAGCTTATCTTATTACCAAGGGCTTGGCTGATGATTTCTCGGTGGACTTCAAATCCATTCCCTGTTCCCCATAGTTGATGGTGAATTGTTTTTTCTTGTAGATCCGTGAGCAGGTCATCAATTTTCTTGCAGCCAATGTCGATTGTTTCTTCTGATGATTGGATTAGGTAATAAACATCATTGTTATAAGCATTGAGAAGACATACGAGTAGTGATGGATGTTCGTTGTTGTGTGGAATGGACGGCGATGCTTGGTGCGCGAGCGCTTCGAGACTATTGATGCCTATCAAGGGTATTTTTTGAGAGAATGCAATACCGTTAACACTGGCGATGGTTACGCGAAGTGAGGTAAAGGCGCCTGGGCCTTTATCAACAGCGATAAAAGCAAGGTCTTTGAGTGATAGATTGTGGTGCGAGAGAAGATCATTAAGCAATGGAACGAGACTTGAGCTTGCTTTGGCATCAGTTTTTGAGACGGTTTGAAGACAGATAGCATTATTAAATAACGCCAGTTCGATTTTGTTGTAAGTTCCTTGGATGCTAACAAATAAGCAGGTCATAACGTATCAATCATGTTGTTTTTTTATTTTTTGCCGTTGATAAAACAAACTAAATGCATCGTCTTTAATGGTGTTTTCACGTTTTTCAATGATTTTGCCGCAATTAAGGCATTTCCAACCTTCAAAATTAATGAAGTGATCAAAGAACGACTGTAAGACGAGCAAGCCTCCGCACTTTGGGCACTTCATTGATCCATCCTCCTCATAGAGCACATATTTCTAAGAGAAAACATGCACAAACTTACTTCTCTCCTTTAGACAAGAATAGCACAGTATCGAAATTTGCGAAATTATTTTTAACAAAATTATTAAAAATGTTGCTTTCTTTGTTTTTGTTTTTTTAGAGTTAATCGTTTTGTAGCATTTATAAAATAAGCTGATAGGTAAAAATAGCTACCTTATTTTTAACCGTGTAATTTTTTTAAATGGTCTTTTGTGTTATTGTTGCAAGTTCTTTTTCCAATTCCTTGCGTTTTTCTTTTTCAATGGCTTCTATGGGCATCCCAGGATTTGTTTGGGGTTGCTTAATGGCTGTTGTTGGTTCTGATGTCTTGCCTATTGGTCGAGCGGTTGGTGTTGTTGATGGAGCTTTTATTGGTTGTGGTTTTTCATTCTGTCTGGATGTTTGTTGAAGTTCAGCTTGTAAGATTTGTCGTTGTGTGTTTTCTGAAACTATGCGCGCTGTGGCTTTTAATGTCTCTCGAACCTCTTCAAATAATTTGTGTTGCACATCGGCTTCTTGTTCTTTTTTGATGAGTTTTTGTTTTTTTTCCTTAAGATCTTTTTCAGCGCGTGCTAAAGAAGCTTCTTTTTCTATGAGTGTGTTCTCAAGTTTTTTCATTTCAAGCCGTTCTGCCGTTAAAAGCTTGTTAGCGCTGCCGACATGCTCATCGATGCGGCGATTTGCCACCTCTTCAACTAATTTGACCTTTTCGTTGGCAAGGTTTTTTAATTTGCGCTGTTCTTCTACCTCTTGTCGTAAATCTTCGACGTGTTTTTTAGAGAGCGCAGCTTCATCTCTCGCCATACTAAGCTCAATCTTGCTGCGATCAAGGCTATCTTTCGCCTCTTTGAGTTGTTTGTCGAGAAAGTCGATTTTTTGCGTGGCGCCGGTCAATTGTAATTTTAGATCGAGGTACTCTTTTTCTTTTTCTTCTAACTTAAGGCCGAGTTCTTTTTTGATGCGATCTTGTGTCTCATTAGTTAGGCGAATTTTATCAATTTCGGATTGTTGACGGAACCTTTCCAGTTCGCCTTCTAATCTTTTCACAGAAAGCTGGTATTCAAACATTTCTTTGCCTTGTTGTTCAAGTTTTTTATGTAGTTGTTTTTTAGTGAGCATCTTTTCTTGTTTTGCCGAGTCAACCATCGAGCGTAGCTTTTTAACCTCAGTTTCAAAATCGGTTAACTTTGCTCCTGCGGCGAGCTTAATAAGCTCTTTATTTTTAAGCATCTTGAAGTTCGGATAAATTTTTTTGACGCGTCCAGTCATTTCGTTGGTGACGCGTAAAACTAAATACTTAATCAATTGATCTGTAAATTTAATTTGAGGTTCCTTTTCGGCTTCCAGATGAGGCTTAAACAGTTCTTTTTGTGCAAATGAATTGAGTTCGTAGAGCGAAAGAAGCCTAATTTTTTTATATTCATAATCAGTAAGTTTTAATTGTTTTGTAATATCATTGAGTACGCGATCTGCTTTTTTTTGTGCTCGGATGATTGTTCTGAGTCGGGTTTGCTTGCTTACAATTTGGCGGTATTTTGTGTCATTGACGTATTGTGTCCCTCGCAGCGTATGATCAAACCATCGGCTTTGATTTTTAAGCTTTTGCAAAAAATCAGGCAGGTGCTCGACATCCTCCCCTTCCATAATAATCTGCTTCATAAGCATCGAATTGGCATTGAATTCATTTGCCATTTTTTGGCGCCATTCATAGGTGATCGGGGTTTTTCCTGGTTCTGCGATTGCTATAGCGGGAAGCGGTGCTTGGTAGCGATCAAATGTTACAGTATCACGAGCATTTATATTCGATGCCCCTTTGGGTTGGTCTTTAGAGAGACGTCTGAGCAATTCTCTTTCTCGCGATTTTTTTCTTAACCTAAGAGATTCTTCTTCGGCCTTATTGATTATAGAGATAACTTTTTCTGCGGCATCTTGTTTGAGTTGCAATGCCTTTTGTTCGACTTTTTCTGCAATTGCCGATGCTTGTTCTGCTGCTTGTTTGAAAAGCACATCGGTTTGTTTTTCTGCTTGTTGGCGGATTTTTTGCGCTTCGATTTCAGATTCTTGCTTGAGTTTGACGGCTTTGTCTTCAATATTGCGTTTCATTTGTACGATGGCATCTTCAGCTGATTGTTTGAGTGAAGAAATCTTGTGTTGAACTTCAGTTTCAAGGCGAGCTGCGGTTTCTTCTGCGGATCGAACCAGCCTATTGATTTGTGGGCTTTGTTCAAGCCCTGCTCCGCTGATAAGCCTGGTTATTTGAAATCCTCCAGCTTCAGGCAAGGTTCGCTTCGCTTGAACGGTTTCAAGTGTTTCAGGTCCGGGCATGTAGTTTGTTTTTTGATTATTCTTAGCTATGAGCTCATTCATTATAAAGCTTATGGCTAAGATGAACACCAAACGCATTATTTGGTTAAAGCGAAAAAAATTACGACTACTTTTCATCGTCCTACCCACCCCAAAAATGTTAGGTCTGTGTTAACTTTTTTATTGAAGTTTCTTTTTTGCACTTTAACAGACTCTTTCTATCCTCAGTCTAAAGAATTCTTTTATACGAATTCAATAATAAAGCTCTTTTCTTGTCTAAGTAACTGTTAAAACCGATCAAAATCATCTTCGAGAAGTGCTGTGGGGGCGCGTTTGTCGTGGTGTTATATTGCGTTATGTCTGAGCTGGAGCCATAAAATGATTGCTTTATGAAGAAGATTGCATAAAAGAGCCTCATTTTTTAAGGTAAAAAGGGAGGGGATATGATAATCGGGGGGATTATGGAGAAAAAAAATAAAAAAGGTTTGTTTTTAGTCGGAATAGCGCTGCTTTTGATTTTGGTGGGGCTGGGGTTTGTCGAAAGGCATTATAATCGTGTTTCAGCCTTTTTTTCTTGCCGTGCTCAAAAGGCGGTCATTGCGCAAGAACCTGAAGAATGGCTGACGGTTTTCGTCCATGGAACATTTGGCTGTTTGTTGGGACTGTTGAGTTTACCAGCCGTTATTAATGACGATGTTGGCAGCTCGCTTTATAAAGTTCTTGTGAGTGCGCAGCGCAAGGATCCTTCAAACTATCTGGATCAAGCCATATTGCAAAGGGGGTTGGTTAAGATACAGCCAACGTATGATCTGCGGGTTACTAATGGTCAACGGTTGTCAGCCTTCCCCTTGGCAAGGGCATTTCAAGATTTTGCTGAGTACGGTAAAAAAAATAAAAGCCATACAACCTTTTATACGTTTGGTTGGAATGGGCTTTTGAGCCAAAAACAACGGCGTATCGAATCTGTTCGTTTCTATAATGCCTTGGTCGAGGAAATCGAGCGTTATCGCAAGGTCGGTAAAAATCCTAAAGTGAGGTTAGTGGCACATAGCCATGGGGGAAATTTGTGTCTTAATCTTGCCGCTATAAATGATCTTCTTTCGCTTTCTTCATATCAAGATGTGGCGCATGTTACATCAGATGCGGCAACAAACGATGCGCTTCTTGCTATGTTTGATTACATAAAAAAACTTTCAAGCAAAGAAGATGTTGCACATGCAAAAAAACTTAAGCGTCTAGATCATGTTCCTACATGCAAATTAACGATTGACGAGTTGGTATTGCTTGGTACGCCTGTTCAAGTTGAAACAGAGCCCTTCTTTTTTTCGCCGGCAATAAAAAAAATTTATCATTTTTATTCAGATGAAGATGCTGTACAGCCGCTTGATTTTGTGAGCACAAAGGGTAAAAGCATGCGAAAGATTAAGCGCATTGTCGATGCTATGCCCAAGATACAAGTATTTCCCGAGCTGATGCAAAGCAGAATTGTTATTAATCGGCAGATGAATCATAAAATCAAAAAGCAGAAAAAGCACCACAAAAAAAGGAATTGTTGCGAATATGCGGTTACGCACCGGGACCTGTGGGGCGTTGCATGGAGAAAAAGTGATAATCCGCTTGCGCCACTCCCGATTTTTGTTCTTACCCCATTGCTCATTGATGTGCTTAATGCCCAAGCTTCTTTGTGTCATGACGCTGATATTAATATAAAATTTACCGCCAAATACCTCAAAGTTCAGGCAACTCCTCACAATGTTAATGAAGTTAATGCCGCAGCAAAGATTCCTCGCCGTGTTTTTGACGAGATTCAAAAAAATGTGGGGAGGTGGAATCCTTATTGCCGGTCAGCGCGATAAATAGGGCATTTTACTTTTTTTCTGCCCACTCTCCATGTTCATTTTTTTGGATTATTTTTATTTCTTTGATAACTTCACTTGGGATTTTTTGTGATCCGTATAAGTGAGGAAACACATCGCCGCCTGGTTTATTTGCTTCAGGGCGTATTTCTATATTGTTCTTGTTGAGCGCTTCTTTGTCCAGTTCGAGTACAACAACCTCTTTCTCATGGGCAAAAAATTTCTTAAGAGTGCTCATAACCTGCCGTCCAAAGCTGGTGTGTATAAATCCTGATTGTTGGTCAATGGGCAATAAGGTTATGCAGTTGTCTGTTTGGGTTTTGTCAAGATTGCCTGGTGGAACAATTTTATAAAGAGCATCGGCCTTAAATGAAAGCTGAGGATGGTTGTGATGGCAGCAGCCACAGTGCTTGCTGTGTTCACAGCCAGCCATAAAAAGGGACAGAATGCTCAATGCGGCTTTTATGATTTTTTTCATAAGTAATATCCTTAAACGTCTAAGTTACGGACAAAGTGTGCATGTTTTTCAATGTAGTTACGACGATCTTCGACATGTTCACCCATAAGTGAGGCAAACCATTGATCGGCTTTTAATGCGTCTTCTATGGTTACTTTTAGAAAGTTGCGTTTTGCGGGATCCATCGTTGTTTCCCATAGCTGCTCTGGATTCATTTCACCAAGACCTTTATAGCGCTGGATGGTCATAAGCTCTTTGCCTGCAGAAATGATGTTATCAGCAAGCGTTAAGGTGCCTCGCCCCGATTGCTTAGTTTCTTTACCAGCCAAACCAAAGAACCATTCGTCTTGTTCGAGTTGACTTACGGGTACAAAGAGGGCTAGTAGCTTTTCAATTTCTTCTGAAGTAAAAAAGGATACAGGGATTTCCCAGGTGCGTTTATGTTCTTTAAACAGCAACACAGATTTTGCTTTTACAGGAGCCCCTTCAATTTCTAAAGAAGCTTCTGCGTTTTGTTCAGATACGTGGGTTATGCTATAATGTTTGAAGTAGCCTATCATTTTTTCAAGAAGCGTTTGTGTCGATATTGCTTCTTTTTGCCAGTCAATAGCGTGCAAGAATGTGATGATTTCGTGGGTATAAGGTGAGGCAAGCTCAAGTAGGTTGCTTACTTGTTCAAGTTCGCGTTGATACGCGAGCATTGCTGTGAGTAAGACGCGAAGTTCTTCTGGCTCTAGTGTTTTTGATCCAATGGTGAGCTGAGTATGTGTTGCGGCCCAGTCAAATAAGAATCCTTTGAATTCAGATTCATTTTTAAGGTATCGCTCTGTTTTGCCAACTTTTGCTTTGTACAAAGGTGGTTGGGCTATGTAGAGGTAGCCTTTTTCGATAAGAGGTTGCATGTAGCGGAAGAAAAATGTAAGCAAGAGAATGCGTATATGTGCGCCGTCGACGTCTGCGTCTGTCATGATAACAATCTTGTGATAACGCACTTTATCAACGTTAAACTCTTCATTGCCGATGCCTGCACCAATGGCGGTGATTAAATCTTTTATTTCATTGTTCGCAAGCATTCTGTCAAGGCGGGTTTTTTCTACGTTTAAAATTTTACCGCGCAATGGCAATACAGCTTGTGTGAAGCGATCGCGCCCTTGTTTGGTTGAACCGCCTGCAGAGTCTCCCTCTACGATGTAAAGCTCTGATTTTGCTGGATCTGTTTCGGAGCAGTCGGCTAATTTTCCAGGTAAAACTGCGCCTTCAAGCACGCTCTTGCGTCTGGTCAGTTCGCGAGCGCGGCGGGCGGCGGTGCGTGCTTGTTGGGCCAATATTGCTTTTTGCAGAATTTTTTTTGCAACCGTTGGGTTTTCTTCAAAATAAATATCGAGGAACGCGTACATCCATGAGTCAACAATGCCTTTGACCTCACTGTTGCCTAATTTTCCTTTGGTTTGTCCTTCAAATTGAGGTTCAGGGACTTTGATGCTCAGGACGGCCACCAGCCCTTCGCGTACGTCATCGCTGGATAGTGTTTCGTCTTTGCCGTCTTTTAATAGGTTCAGTTTTTGGGCATAGCGATTACAAATTTTTGTTAAGGCTGACCTGAAGCCAACCTCATGTGTTCCGCCGTCGATGGTTCTGATGTTGTTTACAAAGCTGAACATCTGTTCGCTGTAACCATCGTTATATTGGCAAGCGAAGTCAAGAGCATAGGCGCCGTCTTCTTTAGAGAGTGAAATGATCTCAGTAAAAAGAGGATTCTTTTTTGTGTTAATAAATTCAACAAATGATGCGATGCCACCCTCGAAGAAGAATGTGTGCGACTCTCCGGAGTGTTCGTCTTTGATGTCAATGGTGAGACCTTTATTGAGGAAGGCAAGCTCGCGCATGCGTGAGGCTAGCGTGTCAAAATTCAAATCGAGTGTTTCAAAGATTTCTGCATCTGGCCAAAAACGAATAGCGGTACCACGCCGATCAGCGTTGCCAACTTCTTTGAGGTGCCCTTGTGGTACGCCGCGATCATAAAATTGTTCGTATGTTTTGCCATTTCTGAAAATACGTAGTTTAAGATGAGAAGAAAGAGCATTAACGACAGAGACGCCAACGCCATGTAAGCCGCCTGAAAATTTGTACGTTTCTTTCTCAAATTTTCCCCCAGCGTGCAGCTTGGTCATAACCACTTCCGCTGCAGATATTTTTTCTGTTGGGTGAATATCGACTGGTATTCCTCGACCGTTGTCATCAACGGTACATGATCCGTCAGCGTGTAAAATAACCTGGATATGATTGCAGTAGCCAGCCAATGCCTCGTCAACTGAGTTGTCGACTACCTCATAAACGAGGTGGTGAAGGCCTGCGATATTTGTGGATCCGATGTACATTGCCGGACGTTTGCGGACGGCTTCTAATCCCTCAAGAACCTTAATGGCACTCGCGGTATATTCGGATGTTTTTTGAGTACCTTCCGATATTTTTTTTTCTTTTTCCATAGCGAAAACACCTCACGTTAGTGCGTGGCTGACCCCAATAAAAAAACTACTTACGCTTTTTGGGAACTTTTTTGTATCATGTACATTACCCCAATGCCCAACCATCATAGCAGATAATTGAACAAATGAGGAATTTTAAAGAAGAAAATGAGAAAAGTGGCAAAACAGAAACAAAAACGCTTGCAAACGTTCAAAAAATTAGTGTAGGATATATGGCATTGAAATTTTATGAAAAAAATACTAAAGAATTTTACATGAATAAGGCTTTGGCTCAAGCAAAAGTGGCACTCAAAAAAAATGAGGTTCCAGTTGGAGCGATTGTTGTAGATGAGCAAGGTGTCGTTATCGCGCGTGCTTATAATCAAGTGGAACTGAAAAAGTGTCACGCCGCTCATGCAGAAGTTCTAGCCATTCAAAAGGCATGTAAAAAACGTAATAATTGGCGTCTTACTGGTTGTACTATTTATGTTACACTTGAGCCTTGTCTTATGTGTTTGGGGCTCATCCAGCTGAGTAGATTGCAGGGAATTGTTTTTGGTGCACAGTCGACGTTGTTTGGTACTGAATTATTACATAATTTTAGAACGAATAGGCCATCTTTTGCTAAACATCTCAGTGTTGAGGGTGGCATAAAAGAAGAAGCAAGCATTGCGTTATTGAGATTGTTTTTTTCAGATAAACGCCAAAAGAGAAAGGTGAGCAGTGAAATTAAGAGCGGAATTCATACAAAAAATAAAGCAGTTGCTCGTTCAACGAAAAAATGAAATGAACACGCAGCTTCTGGACTTATCTCACGAAAAAGTATCCGATGGACAAGTGCAAGATAGTGGTGATGAGGCCTTGTCTTTAACCATGGAAAAACTTCAAAATTCTTTGCAGCAAACCGAGATGGATGAGTTGAAACTAATCGATAGCGCACTGAATCGTATAGAAAAAGGAGAATATGGTGTCTGCATTGATTGTGGTGAGCCCATCTCCGAACGACGCCTCGAAACCTTTCCATACGCTGCTCGCTGCATAGTTTGTCAAGAAGCTCTTGAAAAGTGATCGTCTCTTTGGCATACTCAAAATTTCTCTGGGGAGAAGTGCCGGTGTAGCTCAGTGGTAGAGCAACTGATTCGTAATCAGTAGGTCGTCGGTTCAAGTCCGATCACCGGCTCCATAATGTTCTATTTTTTACCATTTGGCATATTTGTACTTTGTTTTGACAAAAATTATGGGCTGCGCTAGAATTCTTTAGTGAATTAAAGCTTACTTTGCAGTTAAGTAGGCATATTGTAAAATCAAAATTTTAGGTTTTTAAAGGTTATGGCACAGAAAGCAACATTTCCTACCAATGTTAAGCACGGCGTAGGTCGTCGCAAATCGTCAGTTGCTCGCGTTTGGACAAAGCCGGGCAAAGGTTCAATTGTGGTTAACGGCAAAGAGTATAAGAATTACTTCGATACAGAGCTTTCTCTTGCTAAGGTCGTTTTGCCACTTAAAATAACAGGTCTTGCAACCACAACGGATGTGAGCGTTAATGTGTTTGGTGGTGGTCTTAAGAGCCAATCAGAAGCAACTCAGTTGGGTATTGCTCGCGCTCTTTTGTCTACAAATGAATCTTTGAGACAGGTTCTTCGTCAACACAATCTTCTTACTGTTGACTCTCGTGTTAAAGAACGTAAAAAATACGGACAAAAAGCAGCTCGTCGCAAATTCCAGTTCGTAAAACGTTAATACCGGTTTGCCCGGACAGTGTTCCGGTGCTTGCCTTGGGTTTTCATGAGAGGTCTTCAACATGTGTGGGATTGTTGCGTACGTAGGCGAAAGACAATGTCGGCAATTTGTTTTAGATGGATTGTCGCGACTTGAATATCGTGGTTATGATTCGGCCGGTTTTGCGTGTATTGATTCTCGTCACAAGCATTTGAGTTATCACAAGGAAGCCGGTGGCGTTGATCTTGTCAAGAAGTTGACGAGGGCGGTTGCGTTTGATGGTGCCGTTGGTATTGGGCATACGCGATGGGCAACTCATGGTGTTGTAGACCAGCGTAATGCGCATCCACATTTTAATTGCAAAAAATCAATAGCGGTTGTTCATAATGGCATCATTGAGGGATTTGAGGCGTTGCGTGAGCAGCTTACGCAAGAGGGCCATGATTTTTATTCTTCAACTGATACGGAAGTTGCCGCTCATTTATTCAGTTCTTTATTAACAAGCCATAAAAGCTTGAAGTCGGCGATGTTGGCTTTGTCTAAGAGGCTTCAAGGTGCTTATGCATTAGTGTTTTTGCTTGAAGACTACCCTGATCTGCTTGTTGTTTTGCGTTGTAAATCGCCATTGGTTGCCGGCTTGGGAAATAATGAAGTGTTTGTTGCTTCTGATTTTCTTGCTTTTTCAGACAAGACGAATCAGGTTGTTTTTATACCTGATGAAAGTTGCGCTATTGTAAAAAAAGATGCAATTGAGATCTTCGATTTTGCTGGGAATTCACTTACCGTTGCTCCGCAAACTATCAATGCTACTTATGCTACGGTGGACAAGCAAGGATTCGAGCATTTCATGCTCAAGGAGATTTACGAGCAAAAACGTGCTATTGTGCGTACTATTTCTTTTTTTAATATGATTGGTAGCACAAACGAAAACCTATCTGAAAAAGTATTTGATCCCATCCAGACGCTACAAAATCCTCTTGAATACAATGATCGTATTTGGCGACAATTAGGCGTTACTCAGACTCAAGTTCGTGAACTCAGGTCGTTGAACTTAGTTGCCGCGGGAACATCATGGCACGCTGCTCGAATTGGACAGTTTTTCTTTGAGTCGATAGCAAAAGTGCCCACTCGCGTTCATCTTGCTTCAGAGTTTCGCTATATGCCTTTTTTTGTCGATGAAAAAGCTTTTTACATCATGATTTCGCAATCAGGCGAGACCGCTGATACGCTTGAAGCGCTTCGTTTAGTTAATTCTTTTGATATGCAAACTATTGCGCTTACAAATGTTGCTTCTAGCACCATTGTGCGCGAGGCTTCTGGATTTTTGCCTATGCAGGCAGGACCAGAAATATCGGTTGCTGCTACGAAAACTTTTTCAAGCCAGGTATCATCCTTTTTTTGGCTCGCTAATCGAGTTGCATACGAGCGGGGTGTTATCTCTGCAGAGCAGCTTCATCGTGCAGAAGAAGATTTATATGTTGCTGCAGAAATTCTTGAGACAACGATCGAGACTCATAAGCTTCACATCATTCAAGAAGTTGCACCTCGTTATGCCAAATTTGACCGTTTTATCTTTTTAGGCAGACATGTAAGCTATCCATTTGCGTTAGAGGCCTCGCTCAAGCTGAAGGAGATATCGTACATTTTTGCGCAATGTTATCCAGCGGGTGAGCTTAAGCATGGTCCGATTGCATTAATTGATGATCGAACTCCTGTGATTATTTTTTCAGTTCTCGATGAGCTTATTTACCATAAATTAGTATCAAACGCTCATGAAATTAAATCGCGTAAAGGGCGGCTCATTGTGTTTGCTTTTGAAGGCCAAAAGGAGCTGATTAACCTTGCCGATGTTGCTTTTGTTATTCCTCATGTAATGCCTTTACTTGCTCCTCTTGCTATGACTGGTGTTATGCAGTTTTTTGTGTATCAGGTTGCCAAAGAACTTAATAGACAGCCGGATCGACCGCGTAATTTAGCAAAATCTGTTACCGTTGAATAAAAAAAGGATCTCCTTGCCTAAGGGCAAAGAGATCCCTGTTTTGTTATTTTTCTAATGCAATATCGAAACAATTTGTGGAACATACGCGGTAGCGGCGCCAAGTAGCAACCCCAGAAGAAACATTAAGACGACGGTTACTTTAATACCCATACCCCCTCCCTTATTTTATTTTTTTCTTGTTCCGTCTCTATGTTAAGTCTATTGTTTTCAATTCTCATTTGTAAATAATAATTGGCGATTACTGGATTTGTTGTGCTATTGGGTCGAAGCCTAGTTGTGTTTTTGTGGATGTTGATAAAATTGCAAAAATAAAAGATTTTAAGTAAAGTTTTAAAAAGCATAATGATAACATTTAAAAATCCCAGGAGTCGTGCATGGAATTAGCTCTCTTAATGGCTTTTATCGCTTATTTTTCGATTATTTTGATAATAGGTCTTGTTGCTTATCGTAAGACTCAAAAAACAGCTGATTTTACCCTTGGCAACCGCTCTCTTAGTTACTGGGTTACTGCTCTTGCCGCTCATGCAAGTGAAACAAGCAGCTGGCTTTTTATGGCTTTACCGGCAGCTATTTATTCCAGGGGGCTTGTTGAGGCTTGGACCGCGATAGGTCTTACCTTTTTTATGTTTTTAAATTGGCGACTTGTGGCTCCCAAGCTTCGAGCATTAACGGAACGGTTGCACAGTGTTACCCTTTCGTCTTTTTTTGAAAAACGCTTTCAAGACCAGTCTGGGCTTTTGCGTATCGTGAGTGCTCTTTTTTGCCTACTGTACTTTATGTTTTATATTTCGGCCGGGTTGGTTGCTATGGGGATACTCTTTGAATCAATTTTTAGCTTAAACTATGTTATTGGCATTTTGTTGGGTGCCGTTATTGTTTTTTGTACCTTGTTGGGTGGTTATCTTTCCATTTCGTGGATCGATTTTTTTCAGGGATTATTTTTATTGGCGATTATCATTATCGTTCCTATTTTTGCTTTTGGCAGAATCGATGGTTTTATGAGTATCATAGAGGCTGCTCATGCTGGAAATGTTTCACTGAATTTTTTCCCTGTCAATTCATGGATTGGACTTAAAGAGATAATTTTTACCTCTATGGGATGGGGATTGGGCTATTTTGGTCAACCACAGGTCCTTACGAAGTTTATGGGAATTAACGATGTTACTGAAATGCGCAAAGCTCAATGGGTGGGGATTGGCTGGCAAACTTTATCGTATTGTGCTGCAATCTGTGTTGGTCTTATTGGAATTGTTCTTTTTAAAGGTGGCTTAGTTGATAAACAGCTTATTTTTGTTGATATGGTTAAAACGATGTTTCCTCAATTTATTGCGGGCTTTGTATTATGTGCTGTCATTGCTGCTGCAATTAATGTCATGAGTGCCCAGGTTTTGGTCTCTGCTTCGGTGATAGCGGAAGATTTTTACCGAAAATCGTTGAATATTCATGATCCGTACACCAAAAAAAAAATAGCCTATGTTTCTCGTTTGAGTGTTTTTTGTCTTTGTCTTTTGGCTGGTTTTGTTGCTTTTTTCAGCCGCAACAAAACAATCTATGAATTGGTTTTTTATGCGTGGACTGGGCTTGGATGTTCTTTTGGGCCTCTTATTTTGGTTTCTTTGCATACAAAGATGAATAATAAATATGCGGCGCTTGCAGGGATAATTGTTGGTGGAGCTACGGCGGGTCTTTGGCCATTTCTAAATACGACCATTCCGGCTATGCTCATTGGATTTGCCGCTAGCTTAGCTGCTATTGGTTTGATAAATTTATGTGTTCAGCAGACGCGAAAAGTGAGTTAGCTAAGCGTCAGGAAAGAATTGTAAAAGTTCATAAACGGAACCGAACCCCATGAGATTGCATGATGTTTTGACTTGTTGGGTTTTTGCAACTAAAGCGTGCTCCAGACCGAATTTTTCAACCTCGCGGATGCACATACCGATTTGATTTGCTGGTTTTACTTGTCCGGTCAAGCTGATCTCGCCAATGGCTACTGATTTTGGTGGAAGTGGCGCCTGGAAGTAACTCGACAGCAGCGCCAAGGCTATGCCGAGATCAGAAGAACTTTCTTTGATTTTGAATCCGCCGCTCACTTTAAAAAAGATGTCTTGAGAACTAAACCTTATGTGGAGATATTTTTCAAGAATGGCGGCGATAAGCACGACACGCTTGGGGTCAAGTCCGGTTACCACACGTTGGGGCATCCCAAACTTTGAATCAACGCACAATGCCTGCAGTTCCAATAAAAGCGGCCGAGAACCCTCAACGGAACTCACAAGTACAGACCCTGGGCTAACGGAGACCTCGCTGAGTAGTTGTTGATTGATGTTGGCAATTTCAACCATGCCCTCTTCTTGCATTTCAAAAAAACCAACCTCATTGATTGCGCCAAAACGATTTTTTACCGATCGCAGGATCCTTGTTTGCCAGCGATCTTCCCCTTGTAAGTAAAACACGGCGTCAACCATATGCTCAAGAACTTTTGGTCCGGCCATCTGTCCTTCTTTGGTTATGTGCCCCGTTACTAAGACTGCTATTTTATTGGTTTTGGCAAATCGCATGAGTAAGAACGCTGCTTCGCGTAATTGCGCTATAGTTCCAGGAAACAACTGAGATTGAAGAGAAAGATAACAATTTTGAATCGAATCCAAAATTACCAAGTCAGGTTTAACTGAGTCACAGGTGCTTACTATGCTTTCTAGGCAGGCTTGATCAGAAAATACCACCTGAGAGTGATTAAGGCTTAGTCGCAGTGCGCGGCCTTTTACCTGCTGCAATGATTCTTCGGATGAAAAATAGGCAACCTTGTGCCCTTGGCTGGCGATTTTGTCTGCAACCTGCAGCAGGAGGGTTGATTTACCGATGCCTGGATCCCCCGTTAAAATGACGAATGATCCGGGAAGTATACCGCCGCCGAGTACGCGATCCCATTCTTTAACGCCAGAAAGCATTCGCTGTTGAGTCTCTATGTTTATGTCATCGAGGCTGCTTAAGGTGAGTGTTGCTGTGGTTTGGCAAGATCCGCCCAAGCCGCTTGTTTTTGTTTTAAATGAAGGCAGATTTACCGGCTGATGTTCAACAAAACTATTCCATTCACTGCAGGTTGGGCAACACCCCAGCCATTTAATGCTTTCGTATGAACAATTTGAACAACGAAATGATATTCTTTGTTTAGCCACAAATTATTCCGATAAACTTTGTTTCCAACCAACCGCAGCCTGTGTGAATGCCATGATTTTCGCAGGCTTGTCGATCGAAAAGCAATTGCGGCAACGGGCTTCATAGCACTCAGATGCGCCAATAAGAATCAACGGATCATCATATCCGGCGGGCTTGTTATTGACCAAGCGCTGGCTATGATGTGCCTCGCGACCACACATGGTACAAATCGCCTTAAGTTTGGTAACCTCATCGGCGATTGCCATAAGTACAGGCATGATACCAAAGGGTTCTCCGCGGAAATCAAGGTCAAGTCCGGCAACAATAACACGCTTGCCGCGCTCAACGAGTGTGCAGATGACTTCGACAATCTCCGATGAAAAAAATTGAACCTCATCAATGCCGACAACGGAAATATCATCTGTTGCCATTTCAAGAATTTTTTCAATACCCAAGGCGTTATCACCAACCATAAAAGCAAAGCGTTCGCGGCCTTGGTGTGTGGTAAGGCTTGCTGGCATAACGCTACGTCGCTTGTCCAGATGATGTTTTAATGCGAGTACTTGTTGTTTGGCGTATTCTGCGCGTCTCAGGCGCCTGATAAGTTCTTCTGTTTTTCCTGAAAACATTGAGCCGCAGACAACTTCGAGTCGTCCTTTTCCTACCGATTTTTCATGTGCCATGATATCTCCCCTAATGAGGTCTTATTGATTTGCACGTATGCGTTCAGGGGTACAGTATACCAAGCTTTGCACGTTCCTCATACTTTGTGTGCAAATTATTCAGTAGCCCCTTTAGATGAGCGTTTAATGACTTGTTCCTGGTGTGACCGGAGCTGCTGGGGCGGAGCTTGGCGCTGTTGTTGCAGATGGTGGTGTCGGTGGCGCTTGGTTTCCCCTGACGCGGTGATAGGTATTAATGGGATGGCGAACCGCTCGGCAAAAACCGCTGACACCTCTGCCGATATAGCCCATTAGTCTACCTGTAGCATCAATTGGATGTCCTCCGATGACTCCTGCTCTTAACTCGCTGCCTAGTCGTTGAGCTAAAAGATCAGTGTCAGGGTTTGGTTGTCCATTACCCTCGCGGGCCAAGCCATGAATCATACGATTACCGATCCTTTCTGCCAAAAGATCGGTGTCTGGGTTTGCTTGACCACCGCTATCGCGGGCCATGCCGCGGACGATGCCATTACCAATTCTTTGTGCAAGAAGATCGGTATCAGGGTTTGGCTGGCCATCATGGTTTTCGCGAGCTAATCCATTAACAATGCCACGGCCAAGATTCTGAGCAAGAAGGGATGAGTCTGGATTTGGTTGGCCACCGTTATCACGAGCCATGCCAGCTATGAAATCTCGACCAAACTGTTCACCGAGTTTTTGGTTTTTAATCTCTGTTACCATTCCTTCTGCCATGCCTTTACCTATTGTTTTGAAGCCGTCTTCAAGTTGTTTGGCCAAATTGCTAAACCAATCTTTAATTGATCCAGAATTTTGGTAGACAACAAAAACCAGCGCGATAATTGCTCCAACAATAATTATTGTTATTACGACGCGTTTTACAATGGATGGTTTTACGAGAGGTTCTTTGGTGATGTGTGTCTGTAGGGTTTGGATAAAATTCTTGATAAGATCATCAGTAATTGGTTTTTCAAAAAGACTGGCATTAATAGCGAAAAGCTCATCTTCGATTTTATGTAAGGTATACGCCATAGCCTCTCTTTTTTTGTCATATGATTGTTGTGTAGCATTAATCATGAAAATCAAAAGGATCATTTTTGAAAGAATCGCCCTAAAGGGAGCTCTTGTGCCATAAGGCGTTACAATTTTGCTTTTGTAAATATCCTTGAGCATGTGCAGGAGGGTGCTGTTTTGGTTTTTTTGTGCATCAACTTTACAAATGATGCGGTAAAACTCTAAGTACAGATATTTGCTTAATTTTTTCAACAGATAATAACTATCACGATCTTCGCGTTTATTAAGCCAGTCGATGAGATAGAGAAAAATCTCCCCTTCTTGTGCAATTTTTTCATCAATTTTGGTGTTGATGATTAGGTTGTTGTTGTAATATGTATCAAAGAATCCCTGTTTTACCAGTTCATAATAGATTTCTTCAAATGATTCGCGAGCATGACTGATGCGGCTATCCAATGTAGAAAGTAATGTTTTAGTGTTGGCGTGTGCTGCAGCAGCATGATGACTACTAAAGCAGAAAACGAGGTTCAAAACTACTACCCACCCTATTCTCCAGGCAATTTGTTTAATCATGACGATGCGTCCCCTTTGTGTTTAACTATAAGCCTTAAAGCAAAAGGCAAGACCAGTTTATCTGACTAGCTTGCAATGTCAAAAAAGAAAGCTTAATAGTTGCTTTTTGGGGGTAAAAAGATGTTGTTGTTCGTGAGAACTATTCAAATTGTTATAATTTTTGCATGACTGCGTATTGTTCTGCCTGTTCAAGATCTTGTGGGGTATCGATGCCTTTAACTTCGCGATCAGTTTCATGGACGCGTACTGTTAATCCATGTTGTAGCCATCGGAGCTGTTCTAACTTTTCAGCGTCTTCAAGATAGCTTGTTCCCATCGTATTAATTTTTTCTAATGCCTGAGTTGAAAAGGCGTAGAGCCCAACGTGTTTGTAGAAAATGTTTTTTTGTACATCCAAGAAACCGCCGTTGAGGTCTCGATAGAAGGGGATTGGACTGCGAGAAAAGTAGAGAGCATGCCCATGAGCGTCGCATACTACTTTGGCGATATTTGCGCTGGTTACTTGCTCTGGATCTGTTATGCGTTTTTTGAGCGTCCAAATGTCAGCGCTGTCTTGATGACATGTTTGCAGCAAGCTTGTTATCATATCGGCTGTGATGAAAGGCTCATCCCCTTGCCAGTTTACCCAAATGTCGGCAGTCGCATGTTGTGTTTTCATGACTTGAACAAGCCGATCGGTGCCGCTGGCGCATTGTTCTGATGTCATAACGTACGAGCCGCCAAACTGTTCAATAACTTGAGCGATCTCTGGTGCGTCGATGGCAAAAAGAACCTCAGAGAACTGAGGAGCTTTGGTTGCAGCTTCCCAAACCCATTGCAGCAAGGGTTTGCCAGCTATAGATGCTAACATTTTACCTGGAAATCTTGTTGCTTTTAATCGTGCCGGAATGACACAAGCAATTTTAGTTGATTTTTGCATACGAGCCCCGTTTAAATCCTATATTTTTGTTTTAATTAATCCATTTTATTGATAATATCAGCATAGTTTTAAAAAAATCTTAAAAAATGACAAGTATTATTTTTGGGAGAATGCATGTCGAATGGTTACATTTTATTAAAAAAATCACCGCCGCTCAGTGGTACTGTTGAACTTGTTGGTGCCAAGAATGCTGTTTTAGTCATTATAGCATCGCTCATTCTTACCAATGGTGTTTCAGTACTTGAAAATGTACCCAACTCGACCGATGTTTTACATATGATCAAGCTTCTTGAAGATTTGGGTGCGGTCGTGACTTTTGATCCAGAAAAAAACATATTAACCGTTGACACGAAGAGCATTTGTCGTTTTGAAGTAAAGCCAGAAATTATGAATAAAATGCGCGCATCCATACTTGTCGCAGGACCTCTCCTGGCTCGATTTGGCAAGGCGAAAGTTGCTTTTCCTGGCGGTTGTCTTCTGGGTGCTCGTCCAATTGATTATCATCTTAATGGTTTTAAAAAAATGGGCACGTTGGTTGAAATGCACGATTACTTTATTGATCTTACGCTCAAGTCATATCAAGAGCTGCCTAAGCTTACAAGACTTGTTCTTGAATATCCAAGTGTTGGTGCAACAGAAAACCTTATGATGCTTGCTGCTTTGGGCAAGGGGGAAACCGAGATTGTGAACGCGGCTATTGAGCCCGAGGTTCTTGATCTGATTGATATTTTAACCAAAATGGGGGCTAAGATTGATTGCTCACAGGGGCAAGTTATTCGCATCAAAGGTGTCGAAAAACTCAATCCTGTGCGGCATGCCATCATCCCAGATCGATTGGAAGCCGGGACCATTCTTTTGGCTGCTGCTATTACTGGTGGCCAGGTATCGCTTCCTGACGCGCGAGCCGATCATATGGATTTGTTTTTAGAAAAATTAAGAGAAATGGGCCATCAGGTTGTTGCTGGGAGCAATGCTACTGCTGAACTTCCATATAAAGGCATCAGTTTTGTGGCAACACAAAGCCCAGTTGCTGTTCATTTTAAAACGACCCCTTATCCTGGATTTCCAACTGATTTACAAGCGCCGACTATGGCTGTTTTAAGTATCGCCAATGGAGCGAGTGTTGTTGAAGAAACGGTTTTTGAAAACCGCCTTTTGCACATTAAAGAGTTGCAAAAAATGGGGGCTCAAATAACGCGAGAAAATGAGCAAAAAGCGACAGTTCGTGGCGTTGAGATGCTTTATGGTACGGAGGTTATTGCCACCGATATTCGCGCTTCATGCGCCTTAGTTTTGGCTGGCCTTGTTGCTCAAGGGCAGACTAAAATTACCGGTATACATCATTGGCGTCGTGGGTATGACAAACTTGAACACAAGCTGGCGGCGATGGGGGCGCTTATCGAAGTAGTCGAAGAAGTATATTAGGCCGCGCTTTCGAATAAAAACGTCAAAAATGATGTGTCTTGGTTAAAAATTAATAGTGCCCTAAAAAGCCAGCAGAAAGCTCGGAAACTTCTTTGGTGATCGCAGCCTGGCGAGCTTTATTGTATTGCATGGTTAGTCGCTCAAGGTATTTTTCGGCATTGGTGGTTGAACTATCCATGGCCAAAAATCGTGCTGAATATTCAGAGAGAAGTGACTGGAATAGCATGTCGATGAGCGAGCATCGTAGGTATCCGGCTGAAAGAACTTCTAAAATTTCTTCATTGCTTTGTTCCCAGATAATCTCATCGTTGTCATGGTTGCTGTAGACTTCCTTGGGGTTTTCTTGACCACTCGCTTCTTCTTGTTTAACTATGGCTGTTGTTTGTGCAACCGTTAAGGGGATGATGGTTGCCTTGCGCGGGCGCTGGCTAAAGAATGAATATCGTTGAGTGCCAAAAAGTGAAACAGATGAATAACGTCTTGGAGCGTTGCAGATTTTTTCTACAAGTGCGTCGGCAATGGTTATGAAATTGTTGGAATTTAACTCATTATAGCTGTATTCGATGGGGCCCCAATTTTGTTCTTTGATGAACTTGTTGCCCTTGCTGCCGACGGTGATAAAATTTGTTTTTTTGTGATCCTTGCTTGAGAAAGCAATTTCGAGTTGACGAAAGAGGTTGGAGTTCAGACTGCCACAAAGACCTTTAGAGCTTGAAATGACAATGACGAGAGGGTTGGTGTCTAAAAGGTCATCTGGTTGCAACGTTGGGTTTTTCCATGTTGGCGCATAGCGCAAATGTTCGAGAAAAAAATTACGCAATGATGTGGTATAATATTTTAATGTGGCATCTTGTTTTTCAAGTTTTGAATAGAGTGACATGGAAACCAAGCGAATAGCATGTGTAACTTTCTTCGTTGTTTGTATTGACTTAATTTTTTGTCTGAGATGGGCAAGTTGAGACACTATCGACCTCGAATGCTAAAAAAGATTTATCCCTTCCTACAAAGAGGTTAGCTCAAATTTATTTTTTTAACAATGCCTAATCTTATAACTTAGTTCTGGACGAGTTATGCGACGATAGCATAAACTAAGAATAAAATGAGAAGTGATTGTTTGTTGCATGGGGGTGCATGGTGATAGTTGTTATCGACGGATATAATCTTCTTAAACAAATTTTTCCTGGCGCAAAAGGGGTTTTGGACGCGCAGCGCAATCAATTTGTTCGACAGTTTGGTTATTACAAGCGAAAAAAAGGGAAAGACATAAAAGAAATTATTGTCGTTTTTGACGCGGGACCGTTTGGGCACGCGACGCGTGAGGTTAAGCATGGTATTGTTGTCATTTATTCCGGTCAGCGGCGAAGTGCCGATGATTGGATCATTGAGTTTGCCGAGCGCAAAAAAGGAGAAGACATTCTTGTTGTTACCATGGACAGGAAGCTTATTGCGGAGTGCGGAAAGTATGGTGCCAGTGCCTTGAATAGTGTTGAGTTTTATCGATTGATGCAGGAATGTCTTTTTGAGGATACCGTGCGGTCCTCAGGTCAGTCTTCATCACCAGGTCATGCGATTGAGAAGTATGAATCCGTTGCGTTAGAGGAGCATGAGGAGTTATTGATCGATCGCAATGCATTGGACTTACTCATGGAACAGGAAAGCGTTGTCGTTCCTAAGGATGTTGGCGAGGAGAAGGCGCATGAGCGACGCAAGGGGCGTGGGACTGCGCTTTCCAAGAAGGAAAAAAAGGCTTATGCTAAGCTAAAAAAATTACGCTAATGGGTGAAAAAGATGCTGCTAAAACAAAATGATATGCCAACGTTCGTCAAAAAACAGATATTGCCGTTGCTTAAAGATTATAGCATTTTAACATTTACTGGCCCGTTGGGTGCGGGTAAAACAACACTTATTCGTGAAATTTTGCATCAATCTGGGGTTGCAGATCATGTAACAAGTCCTACTTTTGGATATGTTAAAAGTTACGTTGGAACTCATGGCCATTGCTTTTATCATTTTGACCTTTATCGTATTGATTCGGTTGATTCATTTATTAACGCAGGTTTTGACGAATATTTAATGCAGAAAAACTGTACGTGTTTAATTGAATGGCCAGAGGTGATAGAGCCATTGCTTGAAACATCGCAAATAAAAGAGAATGTTGTTAATGTTGCTTTAAATTACGATTTGGTCGATTTATCGAGTAGAGAGATCACGATTCTTTCTATGTAAATTTTTTTAATTTTTTCAAAAAAAGTTGAAATCTTTGTTAAACTCTCTATTATTTTAGATACGTTTCACCTGACATCTTACGTGAGTGATGACTCTTTTTGGATAGAATGAGTTTGTATGGGGAGATTCCCGAGCGGTCAAAGGGGACGGACTGTAAATCCGTTGGCTTAGCCTTCGTAGGTTCGAATCCTACTCTCCCCACCATCTTTTTGGGTTTTTCACGATCATGCGTCCAAAAATGTCTATAATTGATATTTCTTTGTTGATGTGCATGAAAATTCATGTATATTGATGTCTGTTGGCCGATTGTGTGTTAGTTTGAGGCTAGAAAACGACTGCGGGAATAGCTCAATTGGCTAGAGCGACAGCCTTCCAAGCTGTAGGTTGCGGGTTCGAGACCCGTTTCCCGCTCCAGATGTGCTGGCATAGCTCAGTTGGTAGAGCAGCTGATTTGTAATCAGCAGGTCGCTGGTTCAAGTCCAGTTGCCAGCTCCATAAAATGAACTAAGAAATTACTCCTTGTAAGGGTGTATTTTTCATAGTTTTTCTTTCATAAATTGTATTTGGCGCTATACTACACATGAGAGACCGTAGGGTATTGGGAAACTTTGAACTTGAGAATACAGATCTAGATTGGGCCCACGTAGCTCAGTTGGTAGAGCATTCCCATGGTAAGGGAAAGGTCACCGGTTCAATTCCGGTCGCGGGCTCCATAAAAAAGTAAACGTTGACGTAGCGAAAGTTTGAACATGGCAAAAAATAGAACAATAATTCATCTAGAATGTGAAGAGTGTGGGCTTAGAAATTACAATAAGAGGGTTTCTAAGAAGCGCGCTTTTGGCAAGTTAACGCTCAAGAAGTACTGTGCCAAGTGTCGTAAGCATATTGCGCACAAGGAAACGAAGTAAAGAGTTAGGCCAGTAGCTCTAATGGTAGAGCGACGGACTCCAAATCCGTGCGTTGGGGGTTCGAATCCCTCCTGGCCTGCCAAGTATCACACGGTAAAGGTGGCTTGATATGAGTAAGATTATGAGTTTTGTCAACGAGGTTAAGTCGGAATTAAAAAGAGTAACGTGGCCAACGCGAGAAGAGTTGATAGGTTCGACAATCATCGTTTGTATTCTTGTTGTGGTGTTTGCCGTTATTCTTGGTTCAATGGATGCCCTATTCACTGTTCTTGTTAGGAACATCGTAAGTTAAATAAATGATAACGATAGAAAACAGGTAAAGTTAAACAATGAAGCGTTGGTATGTGGTACAGGTTTTTACGGGGTTTGAGGACTTGGTAAAAACCGATTTGGAAAAAAGAATTCAGGAAGAAGGTCTGCAGGATTTATTTGGACAAGTCTTGGTTCCAACGGGGGAAGTTCTGAGCTTTTTTGCAGAAAACAAAAACAAGAAAGAAAAAATATTTCCAGGATATCTACTTATCAATATGGAGATGACTGGGGATACGTTTCGTCTTGTTGCATCCAATCCACGCATCACGAGGTTCTTGGGTGGGGAGAGTCCGATGCCTCTGACGAGTAAGGAAGTTGAGCGTATCTTTGCTCAGATGGAGGGCAAGCTTGTTGTCTCAGATGAAAAAGCATTGTTTGCGATTGGGAATGAGGTTCATATTAGCAGTGGGCCATTTTCGGGATTTGTTGGCATCATTGATAAAGTTGATGAAGACAGAGAGCGGGTTACTGTCATGGTAAGCATTTTTGGACGCTTAACACCCGTTGAGTTAGGTTTTGATCAGGTTAAGAAGTAATAGTAGAAAAAACACATAGGCAGGTGGTTGTATGTCAAAGAAACCAGTAAAGGCAACACTCAAGCTACAGATCCAGGCGGCAAGTGCCACTCCAGCGCCACCCGTTGGTTCTTCCTTGGGGCAGCATGGCGTTAATATTATGGATTTTTGCAAAAAATTTAATGCTGCAACGGCAAGTCGTAAAGGTGAAACGGTTCCCGTTTTAATTACTATTTACACGGACAAGACGTTTGAATTTGTTTTAAAGACGGCTCCTGTTTCTGAGTTGCTTAAAAAGCGAGCCAACATTCAATTGGGTGCGAAGAATCCTGGCAAAGAACAGGCTGGAACAGTCAAATGGAAAGACGTTGAAGAGATTGCAAAAATTAAGATGCCTGACCTCAACGCTTGCGATATAGAAGCAGCAAAAAAAATTGTTGCAGGTAGCGCGCGAAGCATGGGGCTTGCGGTTGTTGATTAGTTTGTGATTAAGTTTTAGTGGTATAGGTTCGTTAACTGTGGATAAAAACAATGAATAAAGCAGGAAAAAAACACGTAAAAGCACAGGAGAAGCTAGCTGCTGCAAACGTTACAACATGGAAATCGGCTTTGGATTTTGTTGTGAAGAATGCGCATGCGAAGTTTGATGAATCAGTTGATGTCGATGCGGTTCTTGGTATTGACGCTTCAAAGGGTGAGCAAACGGTGCGAGGTTCTGTTCTTCTTCCTCATGGAACAGGCAAAAAAGTTCGCGTTGTTGTTTTTGCTAAGGGGGAACACGAAGAAGCGGCCAAGAAAGCAGGCGCTGATTTTGTTGGAGCAGAAGATCTTGTGGAAAAGATTGAAGGTGGATGGTCAGATTTTGAGGCTGCTGTGGCAACGCCTGATTTAATGGGGCTTGTTGGTAAAGTAGCTAAAATTCTTGGTCCTCGAGGGTTGCTTCCAAATAAAAAAGTTGGAACAGTTACCTTTGATGTTGCGGGTATTGTTTCAGATCTCAAAAAGGGTCGCGTTTCTTTTAGAAATGATAAAACCGGTATCGTTCATGCCCCATTTGGCAAAGTTTCATTTGGTGCAGAAAAATTACAGGAAAATCTTGCCGCGTTGGTTAAGGCGATACAAGCTAGTAAGCCGGCTACCGCTAAGGGTAAGTATCTTAAGAAACTTGTGGTTTCATCGACCATGGGGGTTGGGGTTGTTCTTAATCCTGATGAAATGCCATAACGGATCTGATTAACAAAGGAACTAAGATGAATCGTCAACAAAAAGAAATTGCTATTTCAAACTGTAAGCAGCTATTCTCTGAATCCCAAGCAGCGTTTCTTGTTAACTATAAAGGGTTAAGCGTTGCCCTTATACAAGAGTTGCGAAGAAAATTGCGCGAAGCTAATGGTTCTTTGAAGGTGACTAAGGCCACCCTTATGAGAATAGCAGCTGATGATATTGATGGCATTGCTGAGTTTAAAGGCCAATTTAAAGATCAAGTGGGGCTTGTTTTTGCCAAGGGAGATGTTCCTTCGGTGGCAAAAAGTCTTTTTGAATTTTCCAAAGAAAATTCATCGCTGCAAATATTGTCGGGCTTTTTTGAGTCAAAGGTTCTAAGTAGTCAAGAATTTGAGATGCTTGCTAGCCTGCCTTCGCGAGAAGTGCTCTTGGCTCAGGTTGCTGGTACCATCAAGGCTCCGCTTACCTCTTTGGCGAGTGTTCTCAATCAAGTCCTTGTTAAACCTTTATATGCTATCAAGCAAATAGCAGAAAAGCAGTAGAAACCTTGGTTTTTTATGATATACTTTAGAAAGCCTTATGAGTTCTTGGGGGAGTTCTAAAGTATATCAGTAATGATATGTGTTGAATTTGAAAATAAATAGTGTTTAAGTTGTTTTATCGTAAGGGAGTTTTTCTATGTCAGCAACGATGAAAATAGTCGATGAAATTAGCAAATTGTCCGTTATGGAACTTGCTGAGCTTGTTAAGGCTTTAGAAGATAAGTTTGGTGTGACCGCAGCAGCTCCAGTAGCCGCAGTTGCTATGCCAGCAGCAGGCGCAGGTGCAGCTCCAGCAGCCGCAGAAGAAAAAAGTGAATACAAAGTAACGATGAAAGAAGCCGGTTCAGACAAGATTAAGGTTATTAAAGCATTAAGATCGGTTTCTACATTGTCATTGGGTGCTGCTAAGGAAGCTGTTGAAAATGCACCATTTGTTGTTGCTGAAGCAGCAGCTAAAGAAGATGCTCAAAAAATTAAGAAGGCTTTGGAAGAGGCTGGAGCAAAAGTAGAGCTTTCTTAATTTTGATTTTGATAATGAGATTTAAAAAGGGAAGCCGTTTTGGGCGCTTGGGTGTGTTTGAAACGGACTTCCATTTTTTGCTCTTTTCGACAATGAACAAATGTAATATGATGGCTCGGTAGTTTTTTTGTGGTTTTTTTAGGGTAGGAGCGATTGAATGTCTCACTTTGGAAGAGGTAAGGGAGTTATAAGGAAGTCGTTTAGTAAGATTAAGGAAGTTGTTTCGCTGCCCAATTTGATTGAGGTTCAATCTAAGTCGTTTAATAACTTTGCACAACTTGATTGCCTACCATCAGAGCGCAAGCACATTGGCTTAGAGAAGGTTTTTAGGGATACTTTTCCTATTAAACATAATGAACGAATTTCGCTCGAATATATAAGCTATGAATTGGGTGATTGGTCATGTATTTGTGGCCAAACAACAGGTATTCAAAACCGTTATAAATGGCAATGTTCATCATGTAAAAAAAGCGGTTTTAATCATCTTGACGGCAACACCTGCCCTAACTGCGGTAAGACGACGGCCTCATATGCTCACTGTAAAAAATGTTTTTCTCGCGTGACGATTAAAGTTCCTGCGCCGGTTGATGAATGCCGCTATAGTGGTAAAACATATTCAATGCCACTTAAGGTTAAGCTTCAATTGATTACCTGGGATATTGATTCCCAGTTATCTACCAAGGTTATTCGCGACATAAAAGAACAAGATGTTTTTTTCTGTGACTTGCCGGTCATGGTTGATCTCTATGAAGACTCCGATGGCTACTTCAAGCTTGGCAGTCAGGGCATTTTTGTTATTAATGGCGTAGACCGTGTGGTTGTAAGTCAGATTCATCGCGCTCCGGGGGTTATTTTTACGCTGAGTAAAAAAACCAAAGATTTTCGTGGACAGCCCTATCACATAGCCCGTATCATTCCGAGTCGTGGATCATGGTTAGATTTTGAATTTGATCATAATGATCTTCTTTACGTACGCATTGATAAGAAAAAGAAAATTCTTGTTACTACCTTTTTGCAGGCCTTGGGCATTGAAAAGCGATCAATTTTCTCGCTTTTTTATGATGCCGAAACGATCGATGTCAAAGGCGATAAGTTTATCAAGAAGCTTGATTCTAGTCTCATCGGTCAGCGTTTGGAGGCGGGTGCCTTGCCTAAGGAAATTGAAGATCAATTTACCGTGGGGCAGCGTTTTAATAAAGCGATGCTCGATAAGCTTGCAAAGGCTCATGTTACATCATTGCTTGTCCGAAAAAACATTTTGATAAATAAAGTTTTGTCTGAAGATATTATTGATCATGAGACAGGTGAGGTCCTTGCTAGTCAGGGTACCGTTATCACGGAAGACGTTATTGAAAACATTCTTGTTCGTTGCAAGTCCTTTAAGATTATTCAATCTTCAGGTTATACTTTCCAGCCAGCACTCGCATTAACCTTTGCACAAGATCATGTGGCAACATATGAGGACGCTCTTAAAGAGTTGTATGGCAAGCTGAAACCTGGAGATATTCCTGCGCTACAGGCAATGGAAGAGTATATCCAAAATTTATTCTTTAACCCTCGTTTTTATGATTTGACCATTGTTGGTCGCATACGTAGTAATCGCAAGTTGGGTTTAAAGATAAGTGAATCAATAACTCATTTGACGAGAGAAGATGTTGTTGCAACGCTTCAATATCTCATTGGTCTTAAGGAGCGTGGTGAAGGTGAATTAGATGACATAGATCATCTTGGGAATAGAGCGGTTCGCCTTGTTGGGGAGTTGTTGCAGAGTCAGCTTTATGTGGGCTTTGCGCGTCTCGAGAGAATCGTTAAAGAGCGTTTTCGTTTGCAAGAAAATTATGTGGCGCTCATGCCATATGATTTTTTGAATGTTAAGCCTTTAGCTGCTGTTTTACGTGAATTTTTTGGCACAGGACAATTGTCTCAATTTATGGATCAAACCAATCCTCTTGCTGAAATGGCTCACAAGCGTAGACTTTCTGCTCTGGGGCCTGGAGGCATTACTCGCGAGCGAGCGACGTTTGAAGTTCGCGACGTTCACACCTCACACTATGGCCGTATCTGTCCGATTGAAACGCCAGAAGGCCAGAATATTGGTTTGATTTCTTCGCTTTCAACCTATGCAAAAGTTAATGAACTTGGTTTTATTGAAACGCCATATCGTCCAGTTAAGAATGGCGTTGTTCAAGATAGCGTTGATTACCTTGATGCTTTTCAAGAGGCTGATGAGACGATTGCTCAATCTACTGTTGAGCTAGACAAGAACAATAAAATCGCTGAAGAAAAAGTGTTTGCACGTAAGAACGGCAACATTATGTTAGTTGATAGTCAAACAGTTTCTTACATTGATGCATCCCCTCGTCAATTGTTTTCTGTCCCTACAAGCTTAATTCCCTTTTTAGAGCACGATGACGCTAACCGAGCGCTTATGGGTTCGAACATGCAACGTCAATCTGTATCTCTTATTCAGTGTAATGCTCCGATGGTCGGAACAGGCATGGAGTTGGAGGTTGGTTCTCTTGAGGGTGCTGTTGTTCGCGCTAAAGAAGCTGGCGTGGTTGAGTATGTTTCAAGTGAAAAGATTATTGTGCGGCTTGAAGAGTCAAAAAATAATCCTACCGCTTGGTTTTCTAAGCCGATTGAGGTCTATGCACTCAAGAAATTCGGACGCTCAAGCCACAATACGTGGATTCACTATAGTCCAATCGTCCAGGTTGGCGACAAGGTTAAAAAGGGTGATGTCCTTGCTGATGGGGCTGCAATCAAAAACGGTGAACTTGCTTTAGGTAATGACGTTTTAGTTGCTTTTATGCCATGGCAGGGTTACAACTTCGAAGACGCTGTGGTGATGAGTAAGCGTTTGGTTGCTGACGACGTTTTCACGTCGGTTCATGTGGAAGAATTTATTGTCGAAGCAAGAGAAACAAAACTTGGTGCAGAGGAAATTACGCGTGATATTCCAAATGTTTCTGAGAAAGATCTAGCCGCCCTTGATGAGGATGGTGTTGTTAAGATTGGTACGCGCGTGAAGCCTGGCGATATTCTCACCGGTAAAGTAACCCTTAAAGGCGATATTCAGGTTTCGCCAGAGGAAAAGTTGTTGCGTGCTATTTTTGGTGAAAAGTCACGAGAAGTGCGCGACACGTCATTGCGTGTTCCGCCAGGTGTCGAAGGTACCGTTGTTGATGTTAAGATTTTTTCTCGTAGTGGCATTCGCAAGGATAAGCGCTATAAAGAATTTGTTCAAAAAGAAACAATGACTATTGAAGGCGCGACATCCTTCCATCTTTCGATTCTTCGCCGAGGAATTAAGGAGAAACTGCTTGCTTTATTAGCCGGCGAGAAAACAAAAGAAAAGTTCGAGAATGAAGACCTTGAACGACTTTTTGAGCTTGGTGCAAAAAACAAAGAGGTTTCTGCAAAAGTTGCTCAGCTGAAAGAGATTTATACAAATCAGATTCATGTTCTTACCGCACTCAAAGAAGATCGAATTAATCAATTGCGCAAGGGTGATGAATTGCCTTCTGGCGTAATTAAAATGATCAAGGTATATGTTGCCAATAAGCGTCGAATTTCAGTTGGGGATAAGGTAGCTGGTCGTCATGGAAACAAGGGTGTTGTTTCTCGTATTGTCAATATTGAAGATATGCCATATTTGGAAAACGGTCAGGCTGTTGATGTTGTTCTTAATCCGCTTGGTGTTCCTGGTCGTATGAACCTTGGCCAGATTCTTGAAACTGTTTTGGGTATGGCCGGTAAGGAGTTGGGTCGCCAGTTTGCTGATAAGATAAGTGAACTTAGTTATACTGATCTCAAATCAAAGCTTATGGGAATTTACAGTAAAGAGCTTATTGACGATCTTGAGAAGAAGTATGGCAAAGAAGAAATTGTTATGCTTGGCAAAAAAACAGCAGAGCGTGGCGTTTCAATTAAGACTCCTATTTTCGCGGGAGCTGATTATGAGCAAGAGATTCAGCCGTTGCTTGAAGAATTAAAGCTTTCTAAAAATGGATCCTACAAATTGTTGGATGGTCGAACAGGCGAGTTTTTTGATCAGCCGGTAACCGTTGGGTATATTTACATGATGAAGCTTAACCACTTGGCTGATGACAAGCTTCATGCTCGTTCTGTTGGTCCATACTCACTTATTACACAACAACCACTTGGCGGTAAAGCTCAGTTTGGTGGACAGCGTTTGGGTGAAATGGAAGTTTGGGCGCTCTATGCATACGGATCAGCTTATACGCTTCAGGAAATGCTTACGCTTAAATCTGACGATGTTAATGGTCGTATCAAGGCATATGAAGCAATTGTTCGAGGGGACGAGGTTCCTGAGGCTGGGGTTCCAGAATCATTTAACGTTTTGGTAAAGGAACTTCAAAGTTTGGGGTTAGAAGTTGATCTGCTAAAGACCAGTAAGGAGCAGTTCGGTGAATAATAGAATGCTTGAAAGATTTCGGGAATATATTCATTCAACTCAGTTTAACGCAATGCGCGTAGGAATTGCTTCACCAGATAAAATTCGTTCGCTTTCATATGGTGAGGTGAAGAAAATAGAAACTATAAACTATCGCACGCTTAAGCCTGAGCGAGATGGATTGTTTTGTGCTCGTATATTTGGTCCGGTTAAAAACTGGGAATGTAATTGCGGTAAATATAAGCGAATGAAGCACCGCGGCGTCACCTGTGAAAAGTGTGGCGTTGAGGTTATTCAAGCTCGCGTTCGTCGTGAGCGTATGGGGCATATTAATTTGGTTTCTCCTGTTTGCCATATTTGGTTTTTAAAGGGTATTCCAAGTTATTTAAGCTTGATTACGGGTATGACTGTTCGTGACCTTGAGCGCGTTGTTTATTTTGATAGTTACATTGTTATTAATCAAGGCAACTCGCCTTATGCCAGCAGAACATTGTTAACAAGTCATGAATACGAAGATTACGTTCAATCGCATGAAGATGACATTACGTTTAAAGCGGAGATGGGAGCAGAAGCAATTCGTATGATTCTGTCTCTTATGGATCTCGGCTTTGAAGCGCGCAAGTTGCAAAATGAATATGAACAAACAGTGTCTGTTTCGGTTAAGCATCGATTAGCAAAACGCTATAAAGTATTAAATGGTCTTGCTCAAGCCAATATTCGTCCTGAGTGGATTATTATGGAGGTTCTTCCTGTCTTGCCGCCGGGATTGCGACCTTTGGTTCCGCTTGAAGGTGGGCGCTTTGCAAGCTCAGACCTTAATGATTTGTATCGAAGAGTTTTAAACAGAAATATTCGCTTGAAGCGTTTAATAGAACTTGAAGCCCCTGATGTTATTATAAAAAATGAAAAGCGTATGCTTCAAGAAGCTGTTGATGCTTTGATTGATAATGGACGACGAGGGCAACCAATTCGTGGTTCAAACCGACGTCCTCTCAAGTCCTTAAGCGAGATGCTTCGTGGTAAGCAGGGGCGCTTCCGACAAAACCTGCTTGGAAAGCGCGTTGACTATTCAGGTCGTTCGGTTATTGTTGTTGATCCTGAGTTGAAAATGTATCAATGTGGCTTGCCAAAATTGATGGCGCTTGAATTATTCAAGCCTTATGTTTACGTAGAATTGCAAAAGAGAGAACATGCGATTAATTTGCGTGTTGCCAAGCGCATGGTTGAAGAGATGACGCCAGAGGTTTGGGAAGCGCTTGAGGCTGTAGTGTTTGAGCGGCCAGTACTGCTTAACCGTGCGCCAACACTCCACCGTCTTGGTATTCAGGCATTTTACCCTATCTTAGTAGAAGGTAAGGCTATTAAAATTCATCCACTCGTTTGTGCCGCTTTTAACGCAGACTTTGACGGTGACCAAATGGCAGTGCACGTTCTTTTGAGTAAAAAGGCTCGATTGGAAGCGCAGTGTTTAATGCTTTCGACAAAAAATATTCTTTCTCCTGCAAGTGGTCGTCCTTTGACGGTTCCTTCTCAGGATATGGTCCTTGGTCTGTATTATATGACCAAAGGGCGTAAGAATGTTGCGGGTGATGGGCTCATTTTTTCAAGCATTGAAGAAGTTATTTATGCTTACCAGCACAATAAAATAAACATACAGGCACCAATCCAGGTTCGATTGCCAAATGGTTCGATTGTGAGCACAACGGTTGGGCGTGTTATCCTTTATGAATCTCTCCCTGCTACTGCACATTTTGATTGGGTAAACAAAGCAGTCAAAAAGAAAGATTTGGTCAGGCTTGTTGAAAATATGTACAAGGTTTGTGGCTCGGAAGAGACAGTTGTTGCTCTCGACAACATCAAAAAGCTTGGTTTCACTTATGCAACACGTGGCGGAATTTCTCTTTCGATGGATAATTTGATTATTCCATCGACGAAGAGCTCCATTATTGATCAACGAAAAAAAGAAGTTGCAAAGGTAGAAGATCTATATCTTGAAGGTGCTATTACTAACGGTGAACGTTATAACAAGGTTGTTCAAATTTGGGCTCATACGACTGAAGACGTTACTAAAGAGATGATTTCTCATTTGGAAGAACAAGATCGTATGGCGTCAGCTAATGCTGAAAAACAACATACTCCTTTCAATCCTGTTTTTATGATGTTGGACTCAGGTGCTCGTGGCTCTCGACAACAGATTCGTCAGTTGGCTGCAATGAGAGGTTTGATGGCAAAGCCATCTGGTGAAATTATGGAAACGCCTGTTTTGGCAAACTTTAAAGAAGGTTTGAGCGTTTTTGAATATTTTGTGTCAACGCACGGTGCGCGTAAAGGTTTGGCTGATACGGCACTTAAAACAGCAGACTCTGGTTATTTAACACGCCGCTTGGTTGATGTTGCGCAAGATGTGGTTGTTACTCAACTTGATTGTCAAACTTTGGGTTACATTACATTGAGCGATCTTAAAGAATACGGAGAAGTGATTTCACCTTTGCCAGATCGTGTGTTCGGTCGCGTGATAGCAGAAGATGTTAAAGATCCTTTATCCGGTAAGTTAATTGTTAAGCAGGGTGAATTGATAAATCATGCTGTCGTAGAGCAATTGCGTGATTCGGCTGTAACCGAAATAGCTGTTAGATCTGTGCTTACTTGTTCCGCTAAGCGTGGTATATGCGCAAAGTGTTATGGTATGGACTTGTCAACGCTTGGGCTTGTTGACATAGGAACAGCTACTGGTATTATTGCAGCGCAATCAATTGGTGAACCTGGTACGCAGCTCACCATGAGAACCTTTCACGTTGGTGGTACGGCAAGCGGATTGGTTGAAGAAAACTTTTTCAAAACCAAATCGAATGGTAAGGTCGCTTACAAGGGCATCTTTGCTGTTAGAAACCGCAATAATCAAAACATTGTAATGAACCGCCGCTCGAGTCTGGTAATTGTAGCTGATGATGGTCGCGAACTCGAAGAGTTTAAGTTGGAATACGGAACAACTTTGTTGGTCGAAGATGGCAGCATGGTTAAAGCTGGCCAAAAAGTTGCTGAATGGGATCCTTATAAAGTTGTTTTGACTGAAAAGGGTGGAACTGCTCAATTTGTTGATCTCATAGAAAACGTTACCTATCAAGAACAATTTGATGAAGCTACTGGTAAGTCAAATAAGGTGGTTCTTGAGCGTCGAGACGAAAAGCGACAGCCATATATAGCAGTTCTCGACAATACGGACGGTGAAATTGCTCGTTATTATTTACCAACGAGTGCTATTATTTCCGTTGAAAATCAAGGTAAAGTCCATCCCGGTGATATTTTAGCGCGATTGCCTCGAGAAGAAAAACGAACGCGTGACATTACTGGTGGTCTTCCTCGTGTTACAGAGTTGTTTGAAGCGCGTATTCCAAAAGATACGGCAATACTGAGTGAAGTTGATGGTGTTGTGCATTTTGGTGGTGTTCACCGTGCTCAGCGTCGTCTTACCGTAACCACAGATGATGGCGAAGTCTTTGAATATAATGTTCCTCGTAATCGTCATCTCAATGTTGAGGACGGTGAAAAAGTTAGGGCTGGCGATCCATTGACCTCTGGTGTGCCTAATGTTCATGATCTTTTGAGAATTTTAGGGCCAGATGAAGCACAGCGTTATTTAGTTCGAGAAGTACAAGAAATTTACAGCTTGCAGGGCGTTGATATTAACGATAAGCATATCGAAATTATTGTTCGACAAATGTTGAAGAAGGTACGTATTACTGATCCTGGCGATACCAATTTTGTTGTTGGTGATCGTGTTGACAAAATTCATTTGCAAACCGTTAATCGTTTGGTGGCCAAAGATGGCAAGCGTGTTGCAATTGCTAAGCCAATTTTGATGGGTATTACTAAAGCTTCGCTTGGCACAGAAAGCTTTATTTCGGCAGCGTCATTCCAGGAAACGACCCGTGTTTTAACCGAAGCAGCCTTAGTTGGCCAAATTGATTATTTATATGGGTTGAAAGAAAATATAGTAATTGGTAAACTAATACCTGCTGGTACTGGTATACCATCATTTAGGAAAAAGCATCTTGGTGAGGATGTTTCCGAATTTGAAAAAAAAGCTCGTGAAGAAGAGCAATTAGAAGCTGGATTAGATAAAATTTCTTTGAATAATTAGGGTGTTTATCAGGCGCGTAGCTCAGTTGGCAGAGCATTGCTTTGACGTAGCAAGGGTCAGCGGTTCGAATCCGCTCGCGCCTATTAATCCATGAAAAATAAAATTTAAATCTGATGTTAAAGTATCTATTTATCGTTTGGAGTTATGTACATGTTGAGCAAGGAAAATAAAAAAAAGATTATCGATCAATTCAAGCAATCTACAAGTGATGTCGGGTCATGCGAAGTCCAGATTGGATTGTTGTCTGAAAAAATCCAACAAGTTTCAGCACACCTTAAAGCATTCCCTAAAGACGTTAGTTCACAACGAGGGTTGGTGGCTATGGTGGGTAAAAGAAAGAGATTCCTTAATTACCTCAAAAAAAACAATCCCCAAAGCTACAATGCCGTATCTCAATTACTTAGTCGATAATAAACGCTTACAAAAATCTATTTGAGCTTTCGCGAGCTTGTTCTTTGTAACTATCAAGGTGAGGATTTATGCATAAAGTTTTTAGTTTGCCGGAATTAGGATTAGAAGTTGAAATAGGCAAGTTTGCGCGACAAGCTGATGGTTCGGCTTGGATTAAAGCAGGCAACAACATTGTTTTAGCCACCGCCGTTGCCTCAAAAGAGGCCAAAGAGTTCATGGGTTTTTTTCCATTAACGGTCGAATATCGTGAGCGGCCATCTGCTGCCGGAAAAATTCCAGGCGGTTATGTTAAGCGAGAGGGAAAGTTAAGCGATGCTGAAGTGCTAACATCGCGCAATATTGACCGCCCGATTCGCCCGTTGTTTCCTCCTTATTACTTCAACGAAGTGCAAATTCTTTGTACTGTTTTTTCGTCCGATGGCAACTATCCAACAAATGTTCTTTCTATTCTTGGGGCATCTTTAGCTCTTTCCATATCGCCGATTCCTTTTTTGGGGCCTGTTGGTGCTGTGCAAGCATGCAAAATTAATGGAAAATGGAAGTTTAATGCAACATATGAAGAAGTCGCAGTGGCTGACTCAGACATCGTTATCGCTGGTACGCAAGAAGGCATTTGCATGGTTGAGGGGCATTGCAATGAGGTTTCTGAATCGGAGCTTCTTGATCTTCTTTTTGATGCACATGAGGTAATTAAAAAGCAAGTTGCATGGCAACTTGAGATCAAGCGTGCGCTCAATGTACAAGAAGAGGTCCCTCAAGCTCCTTATAATTGGACGCTTTGGAAAGATAAAGTCAAGAATGTTTTGCCTGCAAATTTTGTTGAGATGCTTTTTGATACAGCAAAAGAAAAACGTCGTAGTACCATGTCTGATTTGCAAAATAATTTGAGCGTTTCATTTGCTCAAGAAATCAAAGATGGAGAAATTTCAACGGCGGCTCTCAGTTTCTTGTTTGATTCTTTGATAAAAGACCAATTGCCAGATATCGTAGCCAAGAAAAGAGTACGCCTTGATCTTCGTAACTTTGATCAAGTGCGTGCAATTGAGTGCGAGGTCGCTCTGCTGCCATGTGCCCATGGGTCAGCGTCTTTTAGACGTGGTGAAACACATGCTCTTGCTAGTTTAACCTTGGGTACTGCGCAAGATGCACAAAAAGTTGAAACACTTTTGGGTGGGATGCAAGAACGGTCTTTTATGCTCCACTACAACTTTCCTCCATTCTCAACTGGTGAGGTAAAGCCTATTCGTGGTGCTAGTCGACGAGATATTGGGCACGGCTACCTTGCAGAAAGTTCTTTTTTAAATGTTTTGCCAACCCAAGAATCATTTCCCTACACAACACGTTCTGTAGTTGACATCCTTGAATCTAATGGCTCTTCATCCATGGCGACTGTGTGCGCAACAACCCTTGCGCTCATGGATGCAGGTGTTCCTATCAAGAGCATGGTCAGCGGTGCGGCTATGGGTTTAATGCGCGACTCTGCAAGTAATTTTTATATCCTTACCGACATTATCGGTGATGAAGATGCTTTTGGGTTAATGGATTTCAAGGTTACAGGTACGGAAACTGGCATTATGGCATTCCAGCTTGACATCAAAGACAAAGTTGGTTTGTCTCGTGAGATTTTTTCCAAGGCACTTGAACAGGCAAAACAAGCTCGTCTGCATATCTTACAAGAAATGCGAAAGGCGCTTGCCGCACCACGTAAAGAGCTATCCGAAAATGCGCCGCGTGTTCTTTACTTTAAGATTCCAGTCGATAAAATTGGGGCAATTATTGGACCTGCTGGTAAAGTGATCAAGGAAATTATTGCCAAAACAAATACTCAGATAGATATTTCCGATGATGGCGGCGTTAAGATCTATTCTAAAGAAGGTTCGCAAGCCCAAGAGGCAGAATCATGGATCAAAATTCTTGCCGGCGATATAGAAGTTGGTGCAAAGTTCGATGGAATTATTCGACGTATTGCTGAGTTCGGTCTTTTCGTTGAACTGGTTCCAGGGAAGGAAGGTTTGGTGCACGTTTCTACTATTTCTCGATCTAAGCAGCGAGATTTTGAACGTAATTACAAAGTCGGTGATACATTGGCTGTGCAGGTTACGGCTTATGATCGTGAGAGCGAGCGAATTCGTTTGATCGCGCCAGAATTAGAAAAACCATAAGAGCCAACGTATTTCGATCATGAGTACAACAAGATTTGACGGGCGAATTTGTAACCAAATTCGCCCCATTAAATTTTCTTTTGATACGTTTGGGTATGCGCAATCATCAGTTTTTTTTGAGCTTGGCAATACAAAAGTATTAACGTCTATTACCTTGCAGCATAATGTTCCTCCCTTTTTAAAAGGTCAGCGAGTTGGATGGTTAAGCGCTGAATATGCGATGATTCCTTGCGCCACGCAACAACGTACTACACGAGAGTCTTCGCAGGTTTACCGCAATTCGCGTAACGTTGAAATTTCTCGACTCATTGGCCGTTGCTTGAGAACATGCATAAACTTTGAATGTCTTGGTGAGCGCACGATTTTGATCGATTGTGATGTTCTGCAAGCTGATGGTAGCACGCGTGTTGCCGCTATAACAGCAGCAAGTCTTGCGCTTGAGTTGGCCGTTATGCGTTGGGCTCAAAATAATATCGTCTCAGGAGGTATTTTTAAGCATTCTATTGCAGCTGTTTCTGTTGGGATGATCAATGGTGTTGCGCATTTAGATTTGTGTTATGAAGAAGACAGTAAGGCTGATGCAGATTTCAATGTGATCATGACAAAAAATGGAGATATTGTAGAAATTCAGGGTACTGCCGAAAAGAAAGCGGTTAGTTGGAAAGAGTTTGAAGAACTTAAAAGCTTAGCTCAAAAAGGGATAGCTGAAATTTTTTCATATACACAGCACAAATTTGATGATATTGCGATTTCACCGTCGGATTTTGCAAAAAAGCCTCAGCAGAAGGCTTCTCTTTTTAGTCTTGGTAATCGATTTCAAAAGGCATAGTAACAATTTTTATGTTTGTCCGTTTATGGTTTTCTCTATTTTTTAGTTCTTTTTTGGTTCTTTATCTGGTATTTGTTTCGTCTTGTGGTATTAAGCGTAACCTTACGTTTGATTGTTCTGCTAAGAATGCTGAGATTCCTCTTTTTCTTGAGTTTCCTCAAAATGATCTTGTTTTTGAGAATGTAGCACCACTTATTTACGATGTTTTTATGGGACACTTTGAGCGTATTGGATATAATCTTGTGGTTAAATCAACAAATGGTTATACCTTGCGTGTTATTATAAGAAGCCTGGACCCTATCTATAAGTACGTATCGCCAGATGTTGTTCTTTTTCATGCTACCATTAAACTAGAGCTCCTTGTCCAGTTGCTTAATTTTAAAAAAGATATGATTGCGCAAAAAACCTTTCTTTTTACTTCCTTGATTTCTAAACCGCAAAATCCTATCCTAAAAAGTGATTTTCTTGATTTCGAATATACACGCTTGTTAAAAAAAGCAGCACCTAAGGTTGAGCAATTTTTCCGACCATTTTTGCTAAAAGATAGAGATTGAGCTATGAATTTCAATTTATTTTTGCAGGAAGCATCAAAACCGGATTTTTTGGCTCAATCACCGAATATTTGTTTTCGTTCTGATGACTTTAGCCCGCTTTTTTTTAATCATCTTTTGACAAACTTGGAAAAGAATGGGTATTTTCCTTATCCAAAATTACGACTTGATCTCACTGCTTATGACCAAAAGGCATTGTTGGCGGCGCTCAATCAAAGCATTTTAGGGAGTAATTCTGTTTTTTGGTTAAGTAATATTGCAGCTGAAGGCATTGTCAAAGGAAAACAAAATATTATAACCTATCTTTTTTCTTATCAAGGCCCTCATCATATCATGTATTTTTTACCCAAAGATGTAAAATTAACACCTGGAGAGAAAGTCGTGATAATTGATGTGCCCTATCAGGTTGATTTTGCAACTGCTGAGACCATTCTTTCGTTTTTTTATCAGAAGAATCAACGTAAAAAATGTGATGCGTTGAAGAGAATTTTTAAGCAAACTAAAACATTGCCACTTGATACGCTTTGTATGCTTGTGCATTATACAGAGCTTATGAATAGTAAAAATGGTAATGAACTTGATAGTTATTTGGCCAATATAACACAAACTCAACCATCGTTGAGCCTACTTTCTGAGTCCTTTTTTTCAAACAATGCTGCCGATTTTTTTGCCGTTTGGTCCGAGGTAGAAAGAACTTATCCCGATATGTTTTGGCTTGCCTTTTGGTCTGAACAATTTTGGAAAGCGTATCATGTTGTTTCATTTCTCAAAAAACAAGATTTTATTAATGCAAAGCGCATGAGTTTTCGTTTGCCGTATTCTTTTATTAATATCCACTGGAAGAAGTTTTCGCAGCAAGAGTTAAGCAATTTTTACCAAGATATGTATCTTATTGATGCAAAAATTAAACGTGGTTGTTCAAGTAATGCAGCAATGAGTTTCTTTTTTTGTTCTTATTTTTTTAAAAAATCGCAACGTAATAGCCAGACAAATGTCATTTAATACGAAGAAGGGTCTTCAAGATGTCGCTTTCACTCTATGACTTTTTAAAAAAAGATGTTAAGAAAATGATTCAAGGAATAGGATCGAACAACGCCGGAAATATTTACCCGCTCATCATAGAGGAAGTGGAACGCAGTGTTATCGACATCGTTTTACGCGAGACAAATTTTAATTTGGTGCAGACAACTAAACTTTTAGGTATTAGTCGTTGTACCCTTTATCGTCGTGTTAAAAAGCTTGGTATTTCAACGGATAGCCCAAGCATACAGCAACAAGATCAAAAATCCTCTGTAAGTAATCAAGCTGAAAGCTCTACTGTTTTGCCTTCTAAGACAGATATGTCACTTGAAAGTGTTCTTTAGTTTTCAAATAAAAAAAGAGCGGTGTTTATCCAACACCGCTCTTCGTATTACTTCATCAATGCTTCTTTATAGGTATCAAATTCATCAAGAACTTTTCCTGCGCCAAGAACAACACACAAAAGTGGATCTTCTGCTATTTTAACCGGAAGCCCCGTTTCTTTTGAGATGAGGATTCCTAAATTTCGCAACAAAGAACTGCCACCAGCTAGCATGATTCCACGATCTACAAGATCGGATGATAATTCTGGCGGTGCATTCTCAAGGGCCGAACGAACGGCATCAATAATTACCGAAATCGGTTCTGTTAGCGCTTCAAAAACCTCAGCATCACCAAGCGCAATGGTTTTGGGAACGCCTGATAAAAGATCTCGTCCCTTAACTTCAACTTGGCGAGGGTCATCCGTTAACATTGCTGTGCCGATGTTAATTTTTATTTCTTCTGCTGTTTTTTCACCTATGAGAAGATTGTATTTTCTTTTGACGTATTGAACAATGGCGCGGTCCATTTCGTCGCCGCCAACACGGACGGATTTACAAAAGACGATATCTTTGAGGGAGATGATAGCAACCTCTGTTGTTCCTCCGCCAATATCAACGATCATGTTTCCTGTCGGCTCTGCAACAGGAAGTCCTGCACCGATAGCCGCTGCCATTGGTTCCATGATGGTGTAAATTTCACGAGCGCCTGCCTGTTTTGCAGAATCTTCAACTGCTCGCTTTTCTACTTGGGTAATACCGGATGGAACGCCAATGATCATACGTGGACGAACAAGTGCTCGACGATTGTTGTGAACGTCGCGAATGAAATAACGGAGCATACTTTCTGTGAGTTCAAAATTGGCAATGACGCCATCTCTCATTGGACGACTTGCAATGATACTTTCTGGTGTTTTACCAAGCATCATTTTTGCCTTGTCGCCTGCCGCTAATACTTCGCTCGAGGAAGATTTAACCGCAACAACAGATGGTTGATTGAGAACAACCCCGCGATTTTTTACATAAATAACCGTGTTGGCCGTCCCGAGGTCAATCGCCATGTCATTAGAAAAAAAACTAAACAGCTTCGTTGCTGGCCAAAATTTCATGTGGTTTTACCTCATTTATTAAAAATGTAGCTGCGCACCAAGCGAAAGTTGATGCGTTTTAGCAATGTTACTGCCGCTTATTGGCAAGTCATATGTCACATAAAGCAATGGGTTCATACCCCACTTTTGAAGGGCTTGTTTTGCATCATACATGAGGTGAAATGAAAAGAAATGTGAACGCCACTTTGAGAGAACTTCTCGATTTCTAATGTTTTGTGTTATTTGTTCGGGAGTCAGTCCGGCAGCCGAGTTAGCGTGGTCCAGGTAGCTCGGTGTTGTTTTATCAGCTCGCTTGTCATACCACTTGTCTATGCCGTGCCGTAAGTAAGTATAGCGCATTTGGAAATGAACACCATCTGTCAGGTTTTCAAGTGTGAAATAGGGAGAGATTTTAGCGGTGATACCAGGTTGAACCTCAACGCGTCCTGTAAGGGCACTATAAACAACAGGCTCATTGCCTACGGGTATGCGTCGATCTGTTGTATCTTTAAATTGGTAAAGCCCGCCAACCATAAAGCCAAGCTTCCAGTCCTGCTTAAGTTCGAATTCTGGAACGACATCAAAGTAAGCGCCCCAATGCCCATTACCCATAGCTGGGATAGAAAGTGGCTCATTATTTTTTATAGTCATACCTGTTGGAAGGATGAGTCCCACTTGGATATAGGAATCTACGCTTCTCATGAGCAACTGATGGTCCATAAAGTAATTCCAGCGCAGGTGAAGATCAATATCGCCAAAACCTGAGCCATCCCATGTGTTGCCAATGAATCCAAGCTTATCGTGTGTTGTGCGACGAACCTTGTCAATCAAGTGTCCTTCGGCGTTTAGTTCTCCTGTCTGTGCATCGATTAATGATCGGCCGACGCCATCAATGCCATTATTGTTATTAAGTTCAAGATGAAAGCGTCCTAACGACGATACATGCATAACAGGTACCCAGGCGCCGATTGAAAAACCATTCCATTTTAAGTCTTGTTCATACCCAAGTGCTAAGCCCTGAGCGTGCATATTGCTATGTGTTTTGAATTTAATTGATTTATCTCTAAGATCTGCCGCAAGCATGTTGCGAATTTGATTTGCTACAGCGGCACCTTGAATAGCTTCCAGACTGGTTAAGACATCTTTGAGGTCGTATCTTCCCCACAATTCTGGGATGCCAAAGTTGCCGCCACCACGTTTATGTGCTGTAGATGCTTTGAGGTAAAAAAACTCTGGTGCAATGTGAGAGTGTTTTTTAATAACAATTTCTTCTGGTTTTTCTAAAAACGGAAAATAGCGAGTTCCATTGTGGTGGGCTTTGAGCCCAAATGTTACGCTTGAGGCGAGCCCCAGAAAAAAAGCAGCTCGTAAAGATTGCTTTAGTATCATTTGTGCTTGTCCAATCGGTTTATAAAAAAACACTTAAAACATATCAATTTCTGCAAGTCTTGAGCTTACGTCAAATTAGAGTTTAGTCAAGAAAGAGTCGCATTTTTCGAGCTGTTAAAAAAAATTAAATTACGCTACATTGATCATTGATGAGTTAGGATTTTGTTAACCCGCACAAGCGAGAGTGGTTCTATGAAGAAACAGATGACTGTTATTGCGAATTGGAAGATGTATCTTGGTTTTAATGCAACAATAACAAGGATAACTGAAAATTTTGATGGACTGGTAGCTTTGACGAAGAATAAAGATTGTGCTGTATATTTAGCGCCAACGCTTCCTGCAATTGCCGAACTTGCTAGAATTTTTAAGGAAACCAATGTGCTTTGGTGTGCCCAAGATTGTTCTGAACACATAGCCGGAGCTTATACGGGGCAGGTTTCAGCCGAAACGCTTAAAGACATGGGTTGTCGCGCATGTATTATTGGTCATAGTGAGCGTAGAAAATATAATGCTGAAACAAGCGATCTTGTTGCGAATAAGCTTCAGGTGCTTTTAGATTACGACGTGTCGCCCGTTGTTTGCATTGGCGAACACGAGGAGGATTATAGAAAAAAACAAACCATTGATGTTCTTGAGCAACAACTTGTGCCTGTGATGCGTGTGTTGGAAAAGAGCCAGCAAAAAATTAATGGGCTTAGGGTGTACATAGCATATGAGCCAGTTTGGGCTATTGGTACAGGAGTTGCTGCGGATAGTGAACATCTTATCAACGTTTACACGTGGTTGTGTCACCACATTCAGAAGCATGCTCCTATGATAAATGTGCATCTTTTATATGGTGGCAGCGTGAATCTTTTGAATGTCGATGCTTTGAAGAAAGTTGAGCAGGTCCAAGGCTTTTTGATTGGAAAATCAAGTTTAGACTTCCAAGAATTTGAAAAAATCGTAAAATGTATTATGGTAGAGTAATGGTACATAAATAATTAGGCGATTTGAGTGCCTTTTGAAATTTGAAAGAGGAAAGATGGTAACATTTTTAATGGTTCTTTTTGTTGTTTTTGCATTGTTTTTAGCCCTGTTTATCCTTATCCAGCCTGGAAAAGGAGATATGGGTTTGGGCGGCATGGGTAACCAGATGCTTTTTGGTGGCTCAGGTGGTCAAGGTTTTTTTCAAAAAACAACGTGGGTAATGGTTGCCATTTTTATGTTGGGTGCTCTTGGACTTGCTATCCTTAAGTCACGTGAAACAAAATCTTCTATGCTTGCAGGCTTTAAAATTGAAAAACCCGCCCCTGTTCCGCAAGCGCCGATAACTAAGCAAGCTGCTTTGCCAGTTCAATCTGACGCAGGTACATTACCTGAACAAGAAGGAAAAGCATCCGAGCCCGCTGCGTAATTTTAAGAGTAATCGGCTCCTTCGCATGGGGGGCTAACGCAAAGGCGTCAATGTGCTATCTCGTGTACTTGAATCCATAGGGAAAATTGCTATTAAGCAATGCAATTATCTTGGCGAATTTGGGCTTTTCGTGGTTGATGCCATGACGACTTTTTTATCTACGCGATTGCGTGTAAAAAAGTTGTTTTATCATATGAATTATATCGGTGTGAGTTCTGTAGGCGTTGTTTTTCTGGTTGGATCAACCGTGGGAGCTGCGCTTGCTCTACAGAGTTACATAGGGCTTGAGCGTTTTGGAGCAACACAATTTATAGGCCCTATAGTATTTCTTGCCATGGCAAGAGAGTTTGGTCCTGTATTTGCAGCAATTATGGTAATTGGTCGCGCTGGTTCGGCGATTACTGCTGAGATAGGTACTATGCGCATAACAGAGCAGATTGATGCGTTGCAAACCCTCTGTATCAATGTTAATCAGTATCTTATTGTTCCACGTATTGTTGCGGGCGTCATTATTCTTCCTTTTCTTGCTATGTTCTGCACTTTGTTTGGAACTATGGCCGGCTATTATACGGCCGTTCATGTTCTAGGTGTTAACCCAGAAATCTACATGCGAGCAATTATCGAAAATGTGCAGCTCTCAGATCTTACCAGTGGATTGATAAAAGCGATTATTTTTGGTTTTTTGGTAACGATTATTAGCACCTATAAGGGTTTTGTTACGCGTGGAGGTGCTAAAGGAGTTGGTATTTCGATTACTAAAAGTGTTGTTTATTCTATATTAACTGTTGTTGTGGCTGATTATATTTTAACGTCACTGTTGTTTACGCGATGATAGAGATACATAATTTAAGAAAATCATTTGGCGATCATGTAGTAACAAACGATCTAAGCCTCACGATAAATGATGGTGAGCTTCTTGCTGTTATTGGTAGATCGGGTGAGGGTAAGTCCGTTTTTCTCAAGCAAATTATAGGTCTTATTAAACCTGATTCTGGGGATATCATTATCGATGGGCAAGATATAATCAAGCTTGATGCCGAACAAAAACAAAACGTTTTTAAAAAATGTGGCTATGTTTTTCAGTTTGCAGCACTTCTTGATTCGCTAACCGTTTTAGAAAATGTTGGGATAACGCTTTTTGAAGAGGGGGCATCTAAAGAGGAAGTCCAGCCCTTAGTGTTGAAAAAGCTTAATAGCGTTGGATTAAAGGCTGATGTGCTTGATAAATACCCGGATGAATTATCTGGTGGTATGAAAAAACGCGTGGGTCTTGCGCGGACCTTGATGCAAAGCCCAAAAATTCTCATTTATGATGAACCGACAACGGGTCTTGATCCTATAACGGTACGTATTATTCATGAACTCATAAAAAAAACACATGAAGAACAAAAGGCAACATCCATTGTTATCTCGCATGATGTTGAAATTTTTAAATACGCGACACACGTTGCCATGCTTTATGAGGGTAAAATTATTTACAAAGGACCTGCAAGTACGATTTGGGAATGTGATAACCCCTATGTGTACCAATTTATACGAGGCTTGGAGAAAGGACCGATTCAACCGGTAGGTATTGTTAATCAATCATAAGGAACATGTGCTATGAATACTCAACCACTTTTACTCATTGTTGATGATGAGCCAGCTATTTTGCAGATGCTCAAAGAATCATTGGAAGATGAACAATATCGTGTAAAAACGCTTTCGGATGGTAATAAGGCGCTTGAGGCGATTGGTAACCTTGTTCCCGATTTGGTTTTGCTTGATGTATTTATGCCTAATTGCAATGGCTTAGATATTTTGGCTCGAATTACAAAAGAGTATCCTCAGCAAAAAGTTATTATTATTTCTGGTTTTGGAAGTATTCCCATTGCGCTTACCGCTATGAAGCGAGGTGCGATTGATTTTATAGAAAAGCCATTGAATCTTGATGATGTTTTATCAAAAATTAGTCTTACAAGAAAAACATCAGGCCGTATGCCAGAAGAACAGGTTACGTCGACAACAATCGATGGTCTTGCTCAGTTGGGCATTATTGGTGAAAGTTCTCTTTTTTTGGAATGTGTTCATCATGTGCAACATTTAGCACATTTGCGGCATCCCTTGCTTATTTATGGGCAACACGGTACCGGGAAGAGCCTTATGGCTTGGTATGCTCATCATGTTGCAAGAAAAGATACCTGTTCTTTTATTACCATCGATTGTTCGTCCAAGCTGGATAGTTTTTTTGATAAGCTTTGCGGCAGCATTAATGGAACGCTGTTTTTTAAAAACATCAATGACCTTTCAGTGGAACGCCAGAAGGAATTGTTGCGATTTTTAAATAGCGCTGCATACAAAGAACGCAATGCTCGGGGCCTTGTAAAAATTATTGCAAGTTCGTATCAATCTTTATTTAAACTTTCTCTTGATCATGCGTTTGATCATTCACTTTTACACAAACTAAATCTTACTCCTATCGAACTTATACCCCTTAATAAACGACGTTATGATATTCCATTGCTTAGTGACTATTTTTTGAACCTTTCAAATGCGAAGCATAAAAAAAGGGTGACATTTTCAACGAAAGCCATTCGTTTTCTGAGAAATCATAATTGGGTAGGAAACATTACAGAGTTGAAGGTGTTTATTGAGACCTTGGTCGCTTGCACGAAAGACATAGACCTCTGCGTTGACACGACAGATATGTGTCGGTTGTCTCATGAAAAAAACACACATTTTATTGAAGAACAATCTTTTTTACATTTTAATTCATTGCAAGAGGCAGCTGAAACTTTTGAGCGGCATTTTCTTACCTATACGATGAAAAAAAGTCATTTTAATATGGAAACAGTTTCGGATAAACTTAAAATCTCTCTTGATGATCTGCAGAACAAAATATCCAAACATAATATTTGTTTTAAATGAATCCTTTTTAGGCTAAGTTCAGAATTTACATCTCAATCGAGATGCGTTACATTTATGAATAATTGCTTGTATTTTTAAGCCTAATGAGGCAATGTAGGTGTACTGTTTATCATCATTAACAACATCATTTGATACGGGGAGCAAGGATGGAAAACCTTACTTCATCTCAAGTTATAGCAGACCAAGTTAAAGAAATGCATGCTGCATGGCAGTCACTTAAGAATGAGGTCAAAAAGGTCATCGTTGGACAAGATCATATCATCGAGCGAATTTTTATAGGATTGCTTTGCAATGGACATGTTTTGCTAGAGGGTGTTCCTGGTCTTGCAAAAACCATGCTTATCAAAACTATTGCCCAAGCGCTTGGCCTTAGTTTTCAACGCATCCAATTTACTCCCGATTTGCTACCAGCCGATCTTGTCGGGACGCTCGTGTATAATCCTAAAACGCAGGAATTCCAGACAAAAAAAGGACCTGTTTTTACTAATCTTATTTTGGCCGATGAAATAAATCGTGCGCCAGCTAAGGTTCAATCAGCGTTATTAGAAGCTATGCAAGAGCATCAAGTAACCATCGGAGATGCATCCTATCGCCTTGAAGAACCATTTTTTGTCCTTGCAACGCAGAATCCTATCGATCAAGAAGGTACATATCGTCTTCCTGAGGCACAGGTTGACCGATTTTTATTTAAGCTTATCATTTCATATCCTAAAATGGCAGAAGAAAAGGAAATGATAAGTAAGGTTTTTGAACCTAAAGAAGTTTTTAAAGTTATTGAAAAAGATCACATTTTAGATGCGCAAAAGCTTGTTCAGCAAATTTACATCGATGATAAAGTGATTGAGTATATTCTTAATATTGTTTTTGCTACGCGAAATCCCAAAGAACACAACCTTGAAGATATCCAGCATTATCTGGAATATGGCGCTTCGCCACGTGCGACGCTTGCCATTACGCATGCAGCCAAGGCTCATGCCTTTCTGAAGAAAAGGCATTTTGTTATCCCAGATGATGTTAAGGCGGTTGTTTATGATGTTTTGCGCCACCGTATCATTTTGAGTTACGAGGCAGAGGCTGAAAACGTTATTCCTGAGGCCCTAATTCAAAAAATATTAAGAATTATTCCATCTCCCTAAATAAAAGTACTATGTTATCGTAGTTTTATTTGACAGCAGAAGTTGCGTAAGCATATCTTCGTAGTTTTAAAAGGAAGATTGGCAATGACACATGGGTTGTGGGTAGTAAATAGTTCGTTGGTTGTTATTTTTTGCTTGTCGCTTATTCTTGGATCATTTTTGGAACAAGAACCCCCTGTGCTACGCATTAAAAGAGTAATTATCGAAGAGCTCCAGAAAAAGGCGCCAGAAGCTCCTGAGCCAACGATCAAAACATGGGAAAAAATTTATACGCATGATATTTTTGGTACCTTTGCCCAACCTGAAACAAGAATTGTTAAGCAAAGTTTTGTGACACCAATTCCTGAACCTAAAACACCTACGCTTATCCCTCCTCCTGAGCTTCCTAAGATAGATTTTATTGCGCCGCTTAAAGTTACAATAAAGGGACTTATTGTTTCTGCTGACGAAAATAAAAGTATAGCTATGATTGCTGATGAAGCAGAAAAGGAAGATATCTATCATTTGGGTGATAAAATAAAAGATGCACAAATTATCAAAATAGCACAGAATCGCGTTATATTTATGCGTGCTAATGGGCAGCACGAAACCTTCTACTTGCGTAAAGATGATATGCCTGTTGATACCACAGACAAGTGGAAGGCAATTGTTAAAAAAATTAATGATCAAAGTTATGAAGTCGATCCAAAGGCCTTCAAAGACGAGGTGGATTCTCTTGGCAATTTGATCGAACGCATTGCGGTTGTTGGGACGGCTTATACCCATGGAGCTCCGGTTGGCGTTCGTATTGGCAAATTGGATGCAAAAGACATCGGGCCGGTTTTGGGGTTGGTTGCCAATGATATTGTTATTTCTGTCAATAACCTGAAAACTGCTGATGTCAGAGAGCGCATGAAAATTTATGATGTCGTTTCGTCCATGAAAATTGGTGATGTCATTAATGTTACTGTTAATCGTGCTGGCAAAAATGTATCGATTAGCTATAAGCTCGCCAAGCTTGAAAAGCCTCGCAAGCCAGTAGGATTGCCAGGAAAAGAACCTGCTGCCAAACCAGGCGAAGAGTTGAAGATGAGTAGGACGCAACAGCGAGAAAAAACTATCAGAGATTTTGAAAAACAACATGCTCGTCAACGCAATCAACAAACAATTATGGATATTAGAAAACGATTATTAGAAAATTTGCATGCGCGGCTTCGCAATGCACGCGTTAGATAGAAGGTTAACAAAAGATGGGAAATGTTATGAATGTACGTGGTGTGGCCCTGTTATTGTTGACGATTTTTATCCCATACTCAATCGTACGAGGTCAATCTCCTGTGTTGGTACCGCCACCAGCTTCTGGTGTGGCTACAATGCCGATGCCCTTTGCTGATGAGCCAGTAGCTGCTATTCCAGCTGCTGATGCGCAACCAGCATTTGCCGATGTCTTGCCGCCTGCTACAGGAAAACCTTCTGTGTTAGCTCATGTTGCAGAGCCAACTATGGGACAGGTTCCTCAATCGCAAGGACTTGATGCCATTCTTGCTCCAGCTGACGCTGCGCCAGCTGCTCCATCGCCTGTAGAAACACCAGCACAAGAACTCGGTGTGCCGCCTATGGGTATCGTAAAAGGAGAAGAACACGCCAAAGTTGAGCAAGAGCCTAAGGATATTTATCTCAATTTTGATAACACAGAGCTTGCAAATTTTATTAATTACATCGCAGAAATCAAAAAACTTAATCTGATTCCAGAAAAAGGTATTGAGGGTAACAAAATTTCATTAACCATTCGTGAACCGCTTTCTGTTGAAGGTGCTTGGAATGTGTTTTTGACGGTGATTGAGATGGCGGGTTTTAGTATCGTTAAAGTTGGTGATGTTTATAAGATCATCGCTAAAGACAAGAAGGTGCAGCAGCCACTGCCAGCCTATATTAATGTTCCTGTTGATAAAATTCCTGATAATGATTCGAATATTCGTTATGTCATGTTCTTAACTAATCTCCAGGCAGCAGAAATGAAAGACCTTGTTCAAAGCATGTTGAGTGATAAAAGCTCACTTGTTGATGTGAAAGATGTTAATGGGCTTATTATTACGGATAAGTGTTACAATATTAGATCTGCGGTGCGTGTGTTGCAAGAACTTGATCAAATGGGAACAACTGAATCAGTTACCGTTATGCGCCTAAAGACTGCTAATGCCCCTGACGTTAAAAAACTGCTCGAATCAATAATTAAGCAGCCAGAGGTAAGTCCTCTTGCGCGTTTGCTTGGAAAAACCGCTGAAGGCGGAACGCAATTTTTCCCTCCGGGTACGCGTATTATTGCCGAAGAACGAACTAACTCGTTGATTTTGCTCGGTAATCCAAAACCCATTAAAAAAATAGAAGAATTTATTGTTAATCATCTTGACACAGAGCTTCAGGACGCCAAGTCGCCGTTACATGTTTTTGAGCTTCAGCACACCGATGCCGGTCAAATTGCTGAGATTTTGCAGGAAGTTACGCAGCCAGGTGAATCAGAATCTGGGGCTACTGCATCAAAATATGGAGCTGTGCGAGGTGGTACGAAGTATTTTAAAAAAATGAATTTCAAAGTTGATAAAGACGGCAATCGGCTTATTGTTTCAAGTACCGATAAGGTTGACTGGAAACTGCTTAAGCAAACAATAAAAGATCTTGATAAGCCCCAACCACAAGTTGCAATTGAAACGCTTATTGCTATTGTAACGGTGAGCGATGATAAAAAAATTGGCGGCAATGTTCGGTTGAAAAAGCAGAACACACTGGGGCAAAATATTGGGTTCCAGTCTGCAGCTACCGCAAATCAGCCATCACTTGAGTATCCTAAAAATGCAGATGGAACGCCGAATACGAGTGCTACGCCATTAAGCCTTCTTGGTGATATGATTTCTCAAATAACAAGTCAGCAGGGATTGACTACTCTTACGTTCGGTCGACCTAATGGTGGTATTTGGAGTGTTTTTAGTATGCTGCGAGCTCAAACTAACGCGGCGATTCTTTCTCAACCGTTTATAACCGCGCTGAACAAGGCGACGGCGACAGTGACCGTTGGTGATAAAAGACGTGTTTTAAAAGAAACGAGTGGTACAGGGCAACGAGGTTATGAAGATGCAGAAGCAAATACGGTATTAGAGATTACGCCTCAAATTAATATTGATGGGGTTATTCGCATGAAAATTAGAACAGAAATTAACGAATTTGAAGATCCTGAGGCAACTCGAACGGCTGAGAGAAAATTAGAAACCAATGTTACCTTGGCTGATGGTCAAGTTTTGGTACTTGGTGGTTTTGTTAAAACATCGGTAAGTGAAAGCAAGTGGAAAACTCCTCTTTTGGGTGATCTGCCGCTTTTGGGTTGGTTTTTCAAATCACAACAAAGAAGAATTGCTAAGCAATATTTATTTATTTTTTTAAGTCCAACCATTGTTAAGCCTCGTCAGCAGCCTGGTATGGGGCTTTATACGAAAATGAAATTACATGCTGTTACTGATAGTGTTGAAGAGGTTATTCAAACCAAAAAGCTGCCTGACCCTATCCATAATTGGTTTTTCAATGCTGAGAAGGAAAACTATTCTCACAAGGTTATCGATTTTGCTAATGCTCGTTATCAGCCTACAACGGTTGATATAAAAAATGATCCTCTTTACAAAACCCAAACCTATCGTGATCAGCTGAAGGAAGAGAAATTAGAAAAAACAAAAGTTCCTCAAAAACCGCAAGAGCCTCCCGTTCAAATGCCACAATTTCAACTGCCTGAGCATCCGTCAAAACCATTGTCGGCAGATGTGGCAACAGCGGTGCAGCTTGAACAAAAAAGAGATATCATGAAAGGACTTTTAAGTGCGCAAGAAGAGCCGCTGCCTGGTCCTGCGCCGGAGGTGGCCTTTGTTGATCCTGCAAAACGGGAACAAGTTAAGGAATTGATCGCTGAGGTTCCTACTCCATCATCAACAGAAGCTCCCTATGATGTCCCAGTGGCTGCTGAAAAACGATCGCAGTTACAAGATTTTATAGCGATTGAGCCTCATGCTGATGTACAACCAACTGAAGCCAGCAGAATCGTTGACCGTGGATGTTAATAGGCGTAATACGCTTAAAGAGTTTTTATCAAATAATCCTGCCTTTGTGCGCAATGATATGCCTCGTGCTCTCGGGTTGGATAGGAGGGCCGCAGCATGATCGCTGAGATCTTTTTGCCAGAAAAATGGGGAAATCGCCGCCTTATTTCTCAGCGCATCGTTGGCATCGCTATTCAAGAGGATGAGGTAAGTCTTGCTTGTGTGTATGCTAAAAGATCTAAAACAGTTATCGAATCATTACACAAACTTGTTATTGATCCTGGCACAGAGGAGACTTATGCACAGCGAGCAGCTGTTGCGGTTAAAAAAATTATTGCCCCACTTAAGCGATATCATCAAATACGGATTGCCATTCCAGCTTCGATTGTTACGTTTAAAGAATTGCAACTTCCTTTTAGTGATCCGGAAAAAATCAGGATGATCTTGCAGTACGAGATAGAATCAATGCTTCCTTTTTCTAT
>CAZBUZ010000002.1:0-47372 GCA_964495205.1 uncultured Pseudomonadota bacterium
GATGGCGTTGTTTCATCCAGGGGTCTGGGTGAAAAATAAAGATATTATCGATGGAGTGGTCATCAAACATGTCTTCAAGGCTCATGTGTCCGTTGCCATGGAGTGCTAGAACATTAGTTAGTTGGCGTGCGTCAATTTTTTCTTGCATGAGGTCGACGGCCTTTTTTCTTACTTCAGCTCCCACGATGAGTCGTGACGGTTGCTGCTTGGCGTAATCGAGAATAAATGATTCTTGCCCAAAGCCAACTTCAAAATCAATGCCATTATAGTGCGTGGTATCGCAATATTCATTGAGTTTGTTAAATCGTTGACGATAACTTAATGGATTAGTATGGGTGCGTATGCGCATGGGCTGCCTTCTTTTAATATTTTCTTGATTATAAAGCCCATATCCTAGCAGCTTTTTGTGGCTTTGTGGATAAAAATCGTGGGTTTGATAAACTAAAAAACAAAATAGAATGGTAAAAAATGAGGATATATGCCTATTAAAAATCTTGAAACGATAGCCCATCTTGAATGTCTTCTTGGACAGGATTCTTCTCAAACCCTGCTGCTTTTTGATGTGGGGGATGTTTTATTGATCCCAGAAGGGGCCTTGCTGCAAGGCGAAGTTAAAGCTGAGCGAGAGAAATTGCGCAAAGAGTTCCTAGCTTCACAGGGAGAGGAGCGTCATCGGCAGCTATGGAGCCGTATTTTAATCAATGAAAAACGACGTTTGGTGGAGCAGCAGACCCCATTCGTTATCAAAAAACTACAAAGCAATGGTGTTAAGGTTATGGCGCTTACAGCGCTCCAAACGGGACCTTTTGGTGATATTGAAAATATGGAAGATTGGCGGTTGGCTCATTTGGCCGCTTATGACATACATTTTACTCAGGATTTTGTTGCAGCAGAACATTTTGTTCTTGATGAGTTGCGCCAAGAAGGCTTTAGCCCGGTGTACAAACGCGGTGCTTTGTTTACCTATAAACAACCAAAAGGACAGGCATTGACCGCCTTTTTAAATCGTATTGATTGGCGGCCGCAGCATATTGCTTTTGTTGATGACAAGATGCCAAACATTGAGGATGTAGCAGCGGCAGCTGAAGCATTGATGATTCCATTTACCGGGTTGCATTATCAGGTTGCTCAAAAGTTAACCAAGCCTTTGGATGAGGTTATTACTGTAAAGCGCATTAAGCATTTGGTTGATCAAGGTGTGTGGTTACGCGAAGATGAGATCGATCGCTAGCTAGGAAGAAAAGGAGCTGAGGAATGAAGATCACCTTTCTCGGTACGCGAGCCAATATTAAACCGCGTACTGATGAGCATATGCGTAATGCCGCATGCCTAATCTCATATCGCGATTGTTGCCCGTGATGGGATGGTTGTGGTGGTTTGATTTTTATTTGATATGACTTAAACGAGAATCTCCTCATAAAAAACTAAAAAAATAATCAAATAGATGAGATGTAACATGGCTAAAACATATCATAAAATTAAACAGCTGATCCCAATCGGTGATGAATGGGGTATAGAATTTGATGAAGAGTTAATGGAAGGTCTTGGCGTTGATGGTGATTCTGAATTTGAGCTAACTATTGAAGACAAATCAATGGTTATCCGTCCTGTGCCTAAGGTTGATCAACCAGTCCCTTCAAAACCCTAGTCAGTGATACAGAAGAGCGCTGATAGTCTGATAATGGATCACCCACTTTATCCAATCGGTTTTCAATATTTGTTATCGTAAATTTTTGAGATGACGAAAGTGACGCACTTTCTACTTCTTCCCAGGTTACGGGTGCGGCGACAGGCGCTCCTGTATGAGCGCGGACCCCATAAGGAGCTACGGTGGTTTGTGCCCAAGCATTGCGCGTAAAATCAATAAACAGACGTCCATTGCGTTTTTCCAAGCGGATTTCGGTGGTGAGTTGTTCTCCTCCCTCAAGTTCAACCAAGCGTTCGGCAAGGGCTCGTGCACAGGCGCGGACGGCATCAAAATCGTGGCGCCGATTAAGTGGGACGATGACATGTATGCCGCGGGAACCGGTGAGCATTGGCCATGACGGTAGACCAAAGATCTCGAGTAGTTCGCGCAATGCGAGCGCGGTTCGACGAACCACGGTAAAGTCTTTTTTTCCTGGATCGAGATCAAAAATCATTTTATCAGGATAATTGAGTTTTGGTGTGCGTGATAGCCAAATATGCGGGGTGATGCATGCCTGGTTGGTGAGATATACAAGCGTAGCGGCATTATTGCAGATGACGTACGTATTGTGCCCATCTTCTTGTTTTGATATTTCTATGCGTTTAATCCAGTCAGGGAAATAGTTACTAATATCTTTTTGATAAAATCCATCCTCTTTGATGCCGTCTGGAAAACGATGCATGGTGACAGGGCGGTCCTTCATATGCGGCAGCATGACGGGTGCGATGGTTGCATAGTACTGAATAAGGTCGTTTTTTGTTATTTTGTTTTGGGGAAATAGTACTTTATCTTTATTGGTGATTTCAACATTGCGACGACCAACTTTAATTGAGGTGCTCATGATTCTTCCTCCTCGATTTCTTTCATTGTTCGGTCTGTCAATGCTGATTTATCATCTTTAAGGATGTTGCGTCGTCGATCTGCTTGCTCGTCATCCATTTTTATGAGCAACCAGCCTTCATCTTCCTTTAGTTTGGTACGAATGAGGGCATAGCCTCCTTTAAGCTTTTTTCCCTCCAGCCAGACCTCAATTTTGCCATCTTTGAGGCATTTATCCATGGGGATTACTTCATCCTTCTTTTTCTTTATGTTTTTGTAGGTGCCGGTATCCCAGACCATGACGGTGCCGGCGCCATAGTTATCCGGTGGGATAACGCCTTCAAATTTAGCGTATTCGAGTGGATGATCATCTGTGGGAACGGCGAGATGTTTGGTTGCAGGATCGGTTGATGGGCCCTTAGGTACCGCCCACGATTTGAGTACACCATCGACTTCTAAGCGAAAATCGTAATGCAGGTGGCTTGCGTCGTGCTTTTGGATAACAAAAATTGGCTTTTTTGATGATTTTTTATGATTAGATTTGACTTTTGGTTCTGGGCTTTTATCAAGATAGCGTCGTTTTCGGTAGGATTTGAGGGGATCTGTTTTATGGGTGGGCATGAATTGTCCTTTCGTTTGCAATGGTGGGTATGAGTATGAGTATCGGCTGAGTGGTAACGCATTTGTTGATTCTTATTTTATTGAGCATAATGATAAAACCTAATCGATTCAAATATGGTAAAAATAGACCGAAAACGATCTTTAATCTGTACTTTTTCCCCAAAAAAGCAGTTTTTACGATTAACGGTAAAATTATTTGGCAAAGCACCGCGCAGAATATTTACAAACTGAAAAAAAACTGATAGAGTGATAGATAAGTGGTCAGGTCTGAAAATTTTAAAATGAGGGGTTTTGTGAAAAATATAATAAAATCGATTTTTACTTGCCTATTAATTGGCGTTTCTATCCCTTCCTTTGTTGAGGCTTCTGCAGAACGATTCGACGAAGAGCTTTGTGTAGATGGAAGCATTCTTGCTGATAGCAGTGGTATGGCGATGACCAAAATGTCATATTGGTTGCATCCAGATATGTTGCTTCCTGTTATGGGGCTTACCGTGCCTAATGGTACTTGTGGTTTATACGCGCAAATTCCTGCTATAGGCGTTTATTATGGCGAAGGTTATAATTTTAGAAATCGTAAAGGTATCATTCGAATGCATAATAACATGCTCGTTCACGCGCCAGCTCCATTGATCGCGGCTGTAAAAACGCAGCTTGGACGAGGCACTGATGCTCGTGATTTGCATACGGTTCTTGCTGACGCAGGGGTTACGTGTGATTTTTATACGGTGGTAACGGGTTTGGTTGAAGACTCGTCAAGAGATGCTGCAGATAATACTTATAACATGGTTTATCATGGCTTTTTATCACAAAATCATACAACTGGTTTTTTTCAAGAAAACGTGCAGATGGGAATATTTAATCCTCAGGGGATTGAGGTTGCGGCACGAGCGCCAATAGCTTTTGGTTCTTTACGCGCTGAAGATGTTAATTTTCATGCGGGGCCTTGTTGTTCTCCCAATAATGCCTGCTTTAAAGTATCAAACGGCTACAACGTTTCAAGCTTTTGGAGTGTGGCCGTATCACCAGATAATCATCGTGTTGCTATAACCTATCATTTGCTGATGAATACAGCGGCCATGGAAGAGGACATTGTGGATGTTTTAAGGTGTGGTAACTACGATACAATGTTGCGCAGTCTTGCTTTTTTTGCAGATGCACAAGCAACAAATGATCAAACAGTTTTAAGTGGTTTTGTTGCAACCTTGCGTACCATGGATCGTTAATAAAAAGATTTTAAAAACAAAAAAAGAGCCGCTGAAACCAGCGGCTCTTTTTTTATTGTCGTCCAAATCGTGCATATAAACTGCACGGTACATTTCTATTTCCAGCTTGTTCTTGGAGATGAAGTTCGCCGAATTCAATTGTTTTGCTTGGGTAAAAATCAGCAAGAAGGTTTTTGAGTACCGTGGCGCTATAGCCCATGCTATACCCGTTGAAGATGACAAAGAGTGGATCTTGTACGAGTACTCGTTTGCATAAGCCGAGCAACTTGATGATTTGTTTTTCAAACTCGAAAACTTTGCCTTTTTGATCGCGACCAAATGCTGGCGGGTCCATGATCAACGCATCATAGCGGACACCGCGACGGATTTCGCGGCCGACAAAATCAGCGCAATCATCAACGATCCATCGGATGGATGCGCCGGTCAGATTACTCAAAGCTTGATTTTTTCGTGCCCATGAGACTGCCGCTTGAGAAGCATCAACATGACATACCGATGCTCCAGCAGCGGCCGCTGCGAGGGTTGCTCCGCCCGTATAGCCAAAAAGATTGAGCACGTTGGGGGGGGTATCCGTAGCACAAATTCTTTTCATGATCCATTCCCAGTTGGTTGCTTGTTCGGGAAAGATTCCTATGTTCTTGCTGGATGGCGAGAGTCGGAGTGAGAAAACGAGTTTCTGATCACACAATCCTTCCTTGGCGCCGGTATCAAAGGTGAAGGTCCATGGTTCTTTAAAATTTTTCTTTTTTTTCCATTGGAGTTTTCCATCGGTGCCTTTATCAAGCGTTGCATCGACATGATCCCAGGTAGCACCTTCCGTTCTGGGTTGCCAGATGCAATTACTGTCTGGACGTATAATAACATTTCCTCCAAAACGTTCTACTTTTAATCCGTTGCCTGAATCAAGAAGCTGATAATGTTTGCTGCTAGATGGAACGAGATTGGTGTGTTCTGTTTTATGTTTCATGATATTGTCTTATTCCTCATTGATATCGAGTTTAAATTTGTTTAACGGATGTTTTTCATCGCACATGCGCGCCAAGTGTTGGCTTGAGATATGCGTGTAAATTTCTGTTGTTGCAATTGTTTTGTGCCCCAAGAGTTCTTGAATAATGCGTAAGTCGGTTCCTTCGTTTAGCAAGTGCGTGGCGAAGGAGTGGCGGATTTTGTGTGGTGTTAACTTGCGCTGTACCTTTAAAAACCGACGATACATCTCAAAGATACGTTGTACTGATCGAACCGTCAAGGGCCCGCCCGTCCGATTAAGAAAAAGGTGTAATTCTTTGGTATTTTTGAGCATTCCAGAGCGTTCTTTTTCTAGGTACGAGATAATGCTTTGTTTTGCTTTGTCGCCGAACAGGACGATTCGTTCTTTGCGCCCTTTGCCAAATATTTTGATGACTTTCTCATCAAAATTGATGTCCGTAAGCTTAATGCCCACTAATTCGGAGCAACGGACGCCTGTTGCATACAAAAGCTCAAAAATAGCTTTGTCACGGTAAGGTAGCTTAGATGGAAGATGTTCTGGGCCAAGGTTGTCTAAAAGATAGAAAATTTCATCAACGGTAAGGGTTGTTGGGAGCTTTTTATCCAGCCGTGGTGATTTTATATCCAGATGGAGTGATATGCCTCGATTTAGCAAGAAGCGTTGCAATGAACGTAAACAAGAAAATTTACGGGCGAGTGAGGTTTTTGTTATTTTTTGGTAGTACAGTGAAACAATATAGCGACGGATAACGCGGTGGCATTCATGTTTGGTTTTTGGTTCGTGCTTGATCAATTGTTCCCAAAAAGCGGTGAGTAATTTGAGGTCTCCATTGTAGGCTCGGAGGGTATTGGGAGCGACATTTTTTTCAATAGACAAAAATGCAATAAAGTCTTTAATATGATTTTTAAATTGTTCTAGATCCACCTGTGTTATCCTTCTTAAGAGCAACCAAACCGCGCACAATGACTAACAAGATACTTTGGTTTATACCGAGAGGTCAACATAATTTGTAAAAGAGGCCGCTATTAAGAGGTTTTTCCATGCTAAAAACACAAGACGTTATTATTGCAATGACTGATAACATGTATGTGCAGATGACCTATTTTGCACGGCAACTATCTGGTCACGAGGTTTTTGATTTATCTGATATGACAATTGTGACTTCTCCTTTGGCGAATAATACGTTCAATTGCGTTTTGCAAGCTCGGCTGTTAGCTGATAACGTTGACCAGCGCATAGAAGAGGTTAAACAGTTTTATGAGCAACGAGCCGTTCCCTTTGCCTGGTGGGTAGGAACGCTTGATATGCCGCGTGATTTGCCTGTTCTTTTAACGCAGCATGGCTTTGAGCATGATGAACAAGAATTGGGTATGGTTTTGCCTCTGGCTGTCTATGAACCGGTATCTTCTGGTCCATTAATTATTGAACGAGTGCTTGATAGGTCCACTTTGTCTTTATTTGATCGGGTACATGTTATCTGTGGTTTTACGCAGGATGCATTTGAAAAGCGCTTTGGCTTGCTTAATCCTGTATGCTATGGTGAAGGTTCATCGATTGAACTTTACATTGGGTGTATAGGCGATGAGGTCGCAGTAACCGGCATGCTCGTATTACACGCCGGTGTTGCGGGTATTTATTATATTGCAACGGTTCCTGATCAGCGTCGCAAAGGGTATGGAACGGCAATGATGCATTCATTACTAACGCGAGCAAAAATGCAAGGATATGCTTATGCGGTTTTGCAAGCTTCAGCGATGGGGGCGCCGGTGTATAAACGGTTGGGGTTTGAGTGTATCGGTATCTTTGATGTGTTTTGTTACCCTAAAACAGTCAATGCTGCTTGATATTTTTCTTTAACCATTGCTTGTGCATCAGGGCATAATTTTTTCCAGGTGCGTTCAAGTTTACATCTGACCCAGATCCGTCCAGCTTCTATGCCCATGCCTTGTTCTTTATAAGCAGCGTAAAGCAGTGAGATAACCTGATCAATGTGTGCCATGCCATCAGCACTGGCAACGCATTGGGCTTCTGGGGTTGTTTTTTCTTGCGGTTTGCTGGCGCGGTGGCTGATGATACATTGCTGGACAGCTTCAATTTTGTGTAAAGGATAACCATGTTCGGTTAAAATCTTTCCTGCAAGTTGAGCACCAATGATGTGATGATCTTCGACAAAGTCTTTGCTTTTTATTGAGGCATAATCGTGTAAAATTGAGGCAATTTCTGTAATTTCCATATCGGCGCCAATGCGGTCAGCGAGAAGTTTGGCATACCTCACCACATGTACGATGTGATGTGTCCAGATGCCGTAGCCATGCATATTGGCAGGTTGTTTGCATGCTTCTTCGACCATGGCGTTGAGTTCTGTGATGAGCTGTGATGATTTCATGCTAAATGTCCTAATATTAAGGTGGAATTTGCTTATTTGATGATAGTGTTATAATGGGTGCCAAGAACTATAACAGGCTTGGCGATAAGCGTCAATGACCAGATTGGTTGGGCGAGGCGAAAGGTCGATATGAATTTTAAAAGTGATAATGCGGCTGGTGTTTGTCCAGAAATTATGGCTGCACTTGAGGCAGCAAACAATGGTTTTACTGCATCATATGGTGCTGATGAGTATTCTCAAAAACTTCAAGCGAGGATGGCCGAGATTTTTGAACATGAGGTGGCCATCTATCTCACATCCACTGGAACAGCAGCCAATTCTTTGGCCTTATCGGCGATAGCTCCTTCCTATGGTACCATTTATTGTCATGCGCATGCGCATATCAATACTGACGAGTGTGGCGCTCCGGAATTGTTTACTGGGGCGAAGCTTTCAGCTCTTGGAGGAGTGGGGAATAAGATTGACATTGGTGAGCTTGAACAAAAGTTTACTGCTGATAAATCAATGCGACCACACGCAAGCAAGCCTGCGGCGATTAGCGTGACGCAGTTGACAGAAGGTGGAACCGCATACACGCTTGATGAGTTGCATGCGATTAGAGATTGCGCCATTAGGCATGGTCTGTATATGCACATGGATGGTGCTCGCTTTGCCAATGCGTTGGTGACGCTTGGGTGTACCCCCGCACAGATGACATGGCAAACAGGTATTGATGTTTTAAGTTTTGGGGCGACAAAAAATGGTGCCATGATGGCTGAGATGGTGGTATTTTTTAACCAAGAGCTTGCCCGCGATTTTGATTACCGGCATAAACGTGCCGGCCAATTGATGTCCAAAACGCGTTTTGCGGCAGCTCAGTTTTTGGCTTATCTTGAACATGATCTTTGGCTCAACAATGCGCGGCATGCTAATGCAATGGCTAAAAAATTGGCGGCATTTTTAAAAACAGTTCCTGGTGTAAGCATCAATCATGATGTGCAAGGAAATGAACTTTTTGTCCATATGCCCCAGGCGATGGCTGATCATCTCCTTTCCCATGGAGCATTTTTTTATTCTTGGGGAGAAGGCTGCTATCGGTTGGTGACGTCATGGGCAACGTGTGATGATGATGTGGAGAGATTTAAAACGTCTATTGTTGCTTTTAAAGCTTAAAGAGGGTTTTGAATGGAAGATAAAGTTCTTGATATTTGGTGTGAGCCGAGATCCCATAAGCTATTGCGGCAAAAAGGACTCGTGCTTGAGGGGGAGAGTGGAAAAACGTATCCCATACAAAATGATATTCCTGTTTTCATCAAGACAGAAGATGTAATCGCCTTGAATCTCAAATACCAACGTTTTTATGATAAAATTGCTCGTTGGTATGATTGGGTAATCTGGTTCTACAAAATATTTTATAGAGATGGTATTGCGCGTCGTCGTGAATTGTTGAAGGATTTGATGATAAAACCAGGCATGACGGTACTTGAAACATCAATAGGCACTGGTTTTAATGTGACGTTGTTTACCAAGGATGCTGAGTATTATGGCATTGATATTTCTATGGGAATGCTGCAAATATGCCAACGAGAAAACAAAAAATGGGGTTATAAATTGCACATTGCTCAATCCAATGCTGAAGAACTCCCCATAAAAGATGCGGTGTTTGATGTTGTTTTCCATGTGGGTGGTATCAATTTTTTTAATGATATTCCTAAAGCCATCAACGAAATGATTCGTATTGCTAAACCGGGCGCACAAATTCTTATTAGCGATGAGACACAAGAACATGTGGTGAAGGCCTACCAGCGCTGGCCATTTGTTCGTCGTTTTTTTAAAGAAGCAACGCCGGTGGTTGTTCCAATGGATTTTATTCCCAAGGAGATGAAAGATGTTAAACTGGATTATGCAGAAGATAAACGCATGTACGTGATAACATTTAGAAAACCGTAAAAGTAACGATGGAGATTTCATGACAATGAATGCAGGAAAGGTTCGTACTCGTTTTGCTCCCAGCCCAACCGGCTATTTGCATGTTGGCGGATTGCGTACGGCTTTGTATGCCTACCTTTTAGCAAAAAAAAACAATGGGACCTTTATTTTGCGTATCGAGGATACTGATAAAACACGTGAAGTACCAGGGGCCATTGAAAACATCATCAAAACGCTCGATTGGGCGGGTATTACTTATGATGAAGGTCCGGATAAGCCGGGAGTATCTGATACGTATATCCAATCACAACGTTTGTCGATTTACAAAAAACATGCAGAACAACTTGTTGAACAGGGGCACGCCTACTATTGCTTTTGTTCGCCTGAACGGCTTGATGCTGTTCGTAAAGCGCAGCAAGCGGCACACTTGCCTCCGGCATATGATCGCCACTGCCGCGATTTGAGCAAAGAGGAAGTTTCTCAGCGTATTGCGGCTGGTGAAAAACATGTTATTCGCATGAAGGTGCCCCTTGAAGGTCAGATGACTTTCAGTGACATTATTCGCGGAGACGTTACCTTTCAGTATAAAGTTGTTGATGATCAGGTGATTATTAAATCTGATGGTTATCCAACCTATCATTTGGCTGTAGTTGTTGATGATCATGAAATGCAGGTGAGCCATGTAATTCGTGGTGAAGAATGGCTGCCAAGTACTCCTAAGCACATTTTGCTCTACCAGTATTTGGGATGGCAAGCGCCGTTATTTGCCCATTTACCGCTGCTTCTTAACCCTGATCGCAGCAAGTTGAGCAAGCGTCAAGGCGATGTTGCTGTAGAAGACTATCGAGCAAAAGGCTATTTGCCTGAAGCGCTGGTAAACTTTATTGCATTTTTAGGATGGAATCCAGGTGATGAGCGTGAAATTTTTAGCATGGATGCATTGATTAAAGAATTTACCCTTGAACGTGTTGGTCTTGCTGGTGCTGTTTTCAATGTCGAAAAACTCAATTGGCTAAATCAGCAGTATATCATGAAATCATCGACCGATTATTTACTCTCATTGGTCAAACCGCTTGTTGATAAAAAGGGGTGGATAACCTCTGACGAGTATCTTAAAGAAGTTATCAACCTTATGAAGGATCGCGCCGTTGTGATCCCTGATTTTGTTGAGCTGACCGAGTTTTTCTTCAACGCGCCAACAATATTTGATGAAAAAGCTAAAGCAAAATGTTGGTCTTCTGAGACGGTTGGTTATCTCAAAACATTAGCCGAACGTTATGCACAATTGCCCGTTTTTGATGCTGCCTCAACCGAGCAAACTTTGCGTGCCTATGCCCAAGAGTTGGGAGTGTCGGCAGGGAAACTCTTGTTGCCGCTGCGATTGGCTTTGACGGGCGTTAGCCAGGGGCCAAGCTTATTTCATTTTATTGAGATTATTGGCAAAGAAGAAACGCTTAAGCGTCTTGCATTTGCTGTTGAAAATTTATAATTGAGAAAGGATTGTCGTAATGTTTTTGCCCAATGTTATTCGTGGACTAGTCTTGGGTTGCATTGTTTGTACAGCAGTGTTGCATGCCGAACAGAGTGCATCTGTAATTGAAAGGCCAATTGCACAAAAAGTTAAGCATCGTGTGTATGTTGACATGGTTGGCGATCTTTTTCATATTGGTCACATCAATGCCATTAAGAATGCCATAAAAAAAGCCTGTGAGGTTTTTACTTGCTCTGAACAAGACATTTGTTTAATCGTAGGCGTTTGTGGTGATGAGGAATGTACGAGCTATAAACGCAAGCCAATTTTAACCACCGAGGAGCGTTGTGCCGCCATTGGTGCTTGTCGTTACGTTGATGAGGTGGTACCGAATGCACCGGTGGCAGTGACTGCCAAATTTCTTGATGAACAGCATATCGATATGGTTGCTCATGGCGATGACTTTGATCAAGAAAAAATGAGGAAATATTATGGGGCAGCCATAGACCGTGGCATCTTACTTGTTGTTCCCTATACGCAAGGCATATCGACGAGTGATATTATTCGACGGATATTGTCACGGGCTGAAGAGTTAAGTGCTGCAAAAAAATAATTTATTTGCTATTTCTTTGCCATTGTAGATAGCCAGCAAGCGATTGCGGGACAAAAATTTTATAGCAGCCTGGTGGTTGCAGCATGCACGATGTGTGAGCGTCTACTATAGCAATTGGGTGATAAGTGGCGATTATGCGTAACCATTGTCGGAGCTTCCATGCGATAGGGTTTTCTAAATCAGTACGCTCAGTTGGACTTAAAAATTCTTTAACTTCGTTATAGCCAAGCTCTTCGAGCTTTGTTTTTTGTATTGGGTGTGCCGTTAGGAAAATAAAAGAAATGCCTTGTGCGCAAAGATTGCGATAAAATCGGTAGAACAACATGTTTTTATCACCAATTTGATTTATCACAACATCTTGAACGCCACAGACAATAACCATTTCTCGATCAAGATAAGGGTACTGACGCCTCATTTCATTGACGATGAATCTGATGGTATCTCCTTTATCTTTCCAGAAGTTTTTTTCAGCGTGCATGGCTTCAACGATTTCCTCGGCAGATAAGGGTTGAGATTGTTTTTGCCCTGCAAATATGGGCGTTGAAATAATGAAGATGGCGATAAAATAGAACAATTTACCAGTAGGCATGGCGAACTTTCCTCAAAATAGGAATGAATCTTTTTTAGTTAGATTGACGTACAATAAAATTTGCATCTACGGAATTAAAAAGTACACATAAAAAAATATGCGTACATCTTTTTTTACAAAAGATGAAAAAATTATAGTGCGACGCTTATGCCAACGTCGGCTTTGGCGATATTTTGCAGTCCTTCAAAAGAACAATCAATTTTAAATGTTGATTGCAAAACGAGTGTGTTGTTGTTTTCCTTAAAGCTGATTTCAAGCGGTATTTTGCCTTGGCCGAGGTTTGTTTTTACGGTGTTGAGCAAATCTGCTGTTGGATTTGTGGGCAGCGTGAGCTCCACGCTAAAGACATCTTTGTATTCGGTAAATACATGTTCAACAGGGATGAGATTGTTTGCCTTAATTTTGCATTTATTTTGACTAGTCATATCAACGGCACCCTTAACGATGAACACGGTGAATTGTTCAAGCAGGTGCTCAACTTTGGCAAAGGTGGAGGGGAAAACAACCACTTCATAGCGGCCGGTAAAATCTTCCATTTCAACAAATGCCATGCGATCACCTTTTTTGGTGTTGATCACCTTGTAGGATTGTTTGAGCCCTGCACAGGAGACAAATGGCTCCTTGAGTGACGTGATGTTTTTAATTTTCTCTAGGCATGTGGCGACCGTATCTGTCTTAATCCATGCAAGCTGCGGATAACTTTTAAGCGGGTGAGCGCTGAGATAAAAGCCAACTACCTCTTTTTCTTTTTCTAGTTTTTCGCGGTCTGACCATTCAGGAAGTGGTTGAAATGCGTAGGCCGATAGTGCATCATCGGTTGATTTTTGTGCACCAAGCGCCATGCCAAAAAGATCCATTTGCCCTGTTTTTTCCATTTCTTTTTGCTGTTGTGCCAGGTCAATGATCTTATCAAGCTCGGTGGTTTTTTGCGCGCGGTTTCCTGGCAAATAATCCATAGCGCCAGCAGCGATCAGATTTTCAAGGACACGTTTATTTGAGGTGCGCAAGTCAACGCGTTTGCAAAAATCTAGCAAATCGAAAAAAGGTTTTTTTGTGCGTTCCTCAATAATGTTATGCAGAGAAGCTGTGCCAACGCTTTTTACCCCCTTAAGGCCAAACAAGATTTTGCCCTCTTTGGTGGTAAATTCGATTTCTGATGAATTGATGTTTGGAGGAACGAGTGTAAGTCCCATCTCATGGATCTCTTGCAGATAATGCGTAAATTGGTCTGGATTTTCTGTTTCGTATGAGATAAGAGCGGCCATAAATTCATAGGGATAATTTGCCTTGAGATATGCGGTGTGATAAGCGATCAGTGCATATGCGGTTGAGTGTGATTTATTAAAACCATAACCCGCAAAGTATGCCATAAGATCAAAAAGTTCCCCCGCCTTGGTTTCATCAAAGTTGAGTTTCTTTGCTCCCTCAACGAATTGAGCTCGTTGTGCAGCCATGACGTCTACCTTCTTTTTACCCATAGCGCGGCGGAGAATGTCGGCGCCGCCGAGTGAGTAGCCGCCAATAGCTGAAGCGATTTTCATAACCTGCTCTTGATAGACGATGACGCCGTATGTTTCTGCTAAAACAGGTTCAAGTTCGGCGAACATGTAGGTGGTTTGCTTGCGGCCGTGGCGACGTTCAATGTAGTCGTCAACCATGCCGGAACCGAGCGGACCTGGCCGGTAGAGTGCGTTGACGGCAATTAAGTCTTCAAATTTATCTGGTTGTAACTTGCGCAAGACTTCTTTAATACCATTAGATTCAAATTGGAATATGCCGTCGGTATTGCCTTTGCACAAGAGTTCAAAAGCCTTTGGGTCGTTGAGGGGGAGCATGTCCAGATCGATGTCGACGCCGTGGTTCTTTTTGATAGCCTTGAGCGCAGCATCAATGATGGTTAAGTTTTTAAGTCCTAAAAAGTCCATCTTTAAAAAACCGAGAGCCTCAAGGTCGGTCATGGTGTATTGCGAAACCAAATCATCTGATTTTGAGGGGACAAATAAAGGCATAGTTTGTGCCAGTGGTGAGGGTGCAATAACAACGCCGGCAGCATGTTTTGAGGCATGGCGTGTGAGCCCTTCGAGTCTGAGGCAAATGTCCATGAGCTTTTGGACTCTGGGATTGCTTTCAATCATCTGCTTAAGTCTTGGTTCTTGTTCGATTGCTTCACTGAGTGTTATTTTAAGTTGATCTGGTATGAGCTCTGTAAGCGCATTTGCATCTTGAAAGGGAAAGCCCAATACGCGTGCAACGTCTTTGATGACGCCTTTTGCCATCATGGTTCCGAATGTGATGATTTGGCAAACGCAGTCGTGACCATATTTTTCTTTGACGTAGTTGATAACTTCTTCACGCCGTTCAATGCAAAAGTCAATATCAATGTCAGGCATGCTTACGCGTTCTGGATTGAGAAATCGCTCAAAAAGAAGGTTGTATTTAATGGGGTCAACGTTGGTGATCTTGAGGGCCCATGCAACAAGTGATCCGGCAGCAGAGCCGCGACCTGGTCCAATGGGGATGCCTTGTTTTTTACCCCATTGAATAAAATCACTGACGACCAAAAAGTAACCGATAAAGCCCATCGTGGTGATGAGATCAATTTCGAGGCGTAGTTGGTCATCATAGCTTTTGTATAGATTCTGTGGGATGAGGCCACGTTGCTTGAGTTCTTCAAGCCCGTCGAGACATAATTTTTCAAAGAAACTTTCTTGGGTATGTTCCGCAGGAATGGGGAATTGAGGGAAAAATAATTTTCCCAGTTCAAAATCAAATTCGCAGCTATCGGCTATGGCGCCTGTTTGCCAAACGGCTTCTTGGTTATCTTTGAAAATGTCGAGCATTTCTTGCGTTGTTCGCAAATAACCTTGGAAATCGCCGAATGAAAAACGCTTAGGGTTATCGAGGGTATCTTTGGTTTGCACGGAGAGCAAAACTTCATGGGCATCGCGTTCTTCTTTGGTAAGATAGTGGGCGTCACAGGCTGCGGTAAGCTTTAAGTCCCATTTTTTGCTATGTTGAATAAGCAGTTCATTAACTTGCTTTTGTTCTGGCATGTCCGGTGGATGCATCTCAAGGAAGAAGCGATCGGGTCCAAAAAGATCTTTAAACCAGCTTATGCGGCGATCGGCTTCTTCAATGTTTCCCTCCAAAAGCAAGCTTGGAATATGTCCGCCAATGCATGCTGAGGTGGCGATTAATCCAGCTGAATGTTTTTCCAGTTGCGCGTAGTCAATGCGTGGCTTGAAATAAAAACCATCTTGATAAGCAAAGGCAAGGAGATTGCAAAGATTTTTATATCCTTCGTTATTTTGAACGATGAGGAGCAAATGATGGTATTTGTCATTGACATCTTTAATACGGGCATCTTGCGTGAAGTACATTTCGATGCCAAGAACAGGTTTTATTTTTTCTTTTTTAGCTGTTTGGAAAAATTTAATAGCTCCAAAAATGTTGCCATGATCAGAGATGCCGATTGCTTTCCATCCTTGTTCTTTGGCCATGCCGAGTAACTTGGGGATGCGAATAGCGCCGTCTAGAAGTGAGAATTCCGTGTGTAGGTGTAAATGGGTAAAATGTTTTTCCATGCAAGTTGGCCTTATCTTTATTTTTTTTATTTGCTAACAAAGTTTAAAGATGTTTTCATTTTTTGTCACGGCAAACCCTTGTGTTTTTTTTACTCCTTGAGCTAATCTAAAAAACAATATTGTAGATCATTGATATGAGATTAACATTTATAAGGAGGGTGGTGCTTATGAATGTTCTCTTTAATCGTTTGTTTCTTGTTCTTACTTTTGTTATGAGTTTTTGTTGCGGGTTATGTGCTATGGAAGCAGTTGGGCATGAGGTGGCAACAAGCAGATCTTTAGCAAAGCAATGTACCTGTCAATTTGTTGATTTTTTACAAAGTGAAGACGGCTCTGCTTGTTTGCGTGAGTTTTGTGATGATGATTCTTATGAAATGATTCGTGCTGTATTCGTTGATTGGTTGATACCGCATGTTGATGATAGCCTTGTCCATGAGGTTTTGACAACAGATCCTATGATTTTTAGGGATTCGAGTGTCGTTGTTTTGCTGAGTCAAACTTGTGTTGCTTCATTGTTAACCGTTGATTTGGATATTTTAATAAAACTACGAGAAGTTAGAACATTTAACCCTGCGGAACTGCTGGTCTTTTTATTGTGGTTTAGCCAAAATACTGTTCTTGCAAAAAAATTGAGCAGTCTTTTAGGTGGGCGCAGCTCAACCCCTTAGCAAGATGCCTTGAATTGTTACTGCCCCAATAAAAACCGTTTATTTTTAGTTATTTTCCCAATTTTCGTGCTAGACTATCTTCTTAAGAATATTAGTTATTGTTTTTGGTAGGGGTTTTCATGAGTTTTTATATTTTAAGTGCCTACACTGGCGGGCTTATCGCGGGACTCGTCTTTTTGTGGCTTGCTGGTGATCGGGTTGTGCGGTATGCCATTGAATTGGCTGATGCTCTTCGTGTCACTAAGTTTTTCATAGGCTTTATGGTCCTTGCCATTGCTGCTGGTATTCCAGAGCTTGCGGTTGCGGTTGCTGCCGCATTTACCAATGCGAGCCAGGTTGCTGCTGGTGATGTGATTGGGGCCAATTTTAGCGATATTGCGCTGGTCTCGGGTCTTGTATTGATGCTTGCGGGCTCAATCAAGCTTAGATATGCAGATCGCATAAAATTAATCCAAATGCTCGGGTTGACTGCGGCTGCTGTTGCGGTTGTTTTTGTTGTTGGTTCCGTTGGCAAAATATTTGGAATTTTATTGATTATTCTTTACGGAACCGCGATGTTTTTTATTAGAAGGAGCCGTAAAAAAGGGGATATTTGGCAAGAGGAGGTTGATGCGATTACGCATGATGTAAAATCAACGTCCGATGTTGTTTTGACGTCTGTAGTTGGGATCATAGTAAAGTTGTTTATGAGTGTTGGTGTTGTTCTTGGGTGCTCTTGGCTGATCGTTTATTGTGCGGTTGCTGTGGCAACTGCTTTAGGGGCGCAGTTAGAAACAGTTGGGGCAACTATTTGTGCCCTTGGAACATCTTTGCCTGAGCTTGCTATGAGTTTGACCGCATTGCGTCGCAAAGAATATGAGTTGGCTTTGGCTCCAACCTTAGGGTCTGTTTTGGAGCACTCAATGCTTGTTCTCGGCGTGCTTGGCTTATGTTCTCGATATCCTGTTTCATTTTCTTTATTACGAGAAGAAGGTTTATTCATGTTCATAGCCTTTGCGCTTATGATTCTTTTTCTGTGGATGCGCCGGCCTCTTATGCGGTGGCAGGGTGGCATTCTTCTTTCGCTTTATGCGCTCTATTTAGGATACGAAGTTGGTTGGATTTCACAGGCGCATAAATTTCTTTTTGGATAATACTTGTGCGTTTTGCCTGTATTTGTTGTTTTTGTGTTTTACGGAATCTGCTTTTCCAGTGATGCGTGATGGTGAGCTAAGACCGCGTCCGCAACAAGCTGCTGCAGGGATTCCTGTGTTTAAAACAGCAGTTGTTGTTTTGTTGGCTGGCTTGGGTTATTTGGGTTGGAAAAAATATGATAATTTTGGTAAGAATTGCAATCTTTTTTCCATGGAAACACTGAGTTGTATAAAAAATCCTCAGCAACTGATGTGCACCATGAAGGCTGCTTGCGCTGTGTGTAAGGTTGAGATGACTGCAGCAGAGGCGGAATATTTGTCTGCAAAGGCAGACTCAGAAGGCAGCTTGGAGCGATTAGGTTTGTGGGCGATATATCAAGCGCGGATAGCGAGTTCTAAGATGAAAAATATTGCACGCGGAGCAACCGGAATATTTCCAGGGGAAGAACTTTAAAAAGTTGGAGTTATTAAAAAAGAAGGGCCGCTGTGTACACAGCGGCCCTTCTTTTTTAATAACAGTTTATAAACTACAGCGTATGCAGTTCTGTATTTTTCTTTTCTGCCATTTGATCTGTTTTTGTGATGTATTGGTCGGTGATTTTTTGTAAATGTTCAGTAAGTTTTTTGGCAAAATCTTCAGAAATTATGTGTTTCTTTTCGGCGTCACGTACTTCATTGTGGAAGTCTTTGCGTACATTGCGAATGGCGACCTTGCATTCTTCTGTTTTTTTAGCAAGGAGCTTTGAAAGTTCATCGCGTCGCGCTGTTGTCATTGGTGGTAGTTGGATGCGGATGATATTTCCGTCATTTGCGGGGGTGATGCCTAAATCTGATGTTAAGATTGCTTTTTCTATGTTGGCCAGGACGCTTTTATCCCATGGTTGAATGGTCAAAAGGCGGCTTTCTGGGGCAGAAAGCGAGGCGAGTTCTTTGAGCGACATGAGTTGACCATAGCATTCAGCTTTGATGTTTTCAATTAATGCAACCGAAGCTCTTCCCGTTCTTAGAGCAGCCAATTCTTTTTCAAAATGTTTAATTGGTTTTTCCATATGCTCTTTGAGCGGGGTTTCAAAACTCTTAATATCGCCTTCTGCAAATGCAATTTCTATCATGATAAACTCCTTTAATGAATCCCGGACTGAGCCAGGAATGATAATAATAATTTATGAAATAGTGCTTCCTGTTGCTGGGTTTTGTGCCACATCTTCCAAGATGTTCGGAGAAAAAGCGTTAAAAACACGAATTTTTACCGAGTGCTGCTGGGCAAGAGTTATAGCAGTTAAATCCATTATTTTCAATTGTTTTTGTAATACCTCTGCATAACTTATATGGGGGAGCGGTTTGCTGGCTTTGTTGATGCGAGGGTCGCTATCATAAACAAAATCAACCGTTGTTGCTTTCCACACCTCTTCTGCTCCAATCTGTAGGGCTCGCAGTATAGCTGTTGTATCGGTGGTGAAATATGGGTTGCCAGTGCCACCACAAAAAATGACACAGTTATTTTTTGAAAATGCATCATCAATGGTCGTTTGATTAATAGGTTGAGCAAGCGAGGGAAGTGGGATGGCGCTGAGAAGACTACTAGGAAGTTCTTGTTGATGAAAGTATTCTTGTAGCATAAGTCCATTCATTGCGGTGGCGAGCATCCCAACTGCATCGGCCACAGATTGCCTGAGCTTGAAGTCTTGTCGCATCTGACGTGCCCTAAAAAAATTGCCGCCGCCTATAACGATCGCAAACCGATGTGTGGCGCTGAGGTTTTTAAGTTGCTTTGTTAGCGCTTCCAGATGATTGGCGCCAGAACAAGAGCCTCCTGGGCAAGGAGGCTCTTGTTGAGAGTGATTTGATAAAATTTCGCCGCTGAGTTTTAAAAGAATTGTTTTCATGGCGCTACTATTGTTTAGCGTCCGATGCCAAAGCGAACGAATTGTTTGACCGTTACGTTTGCCCCTACCTTGGTGGAAATTTCTTTGAGATGTTGCGCTACGGAAACCTTATCATTTTTGATGAAAGGTTGATTGAGCAAGCAAACTTCTTCATAGAATTTGTTTAATTTGCCTTCAACAATCTTTTCGATGATTTGCGCTGGTTTGTTGGCTGCTTGCAGTTGCTCAGTTGCGATGTTGCGTTCTTTTTCAATTAAGGCAGGATCTAAGTCGGCTGACTTAACGGCTAATGGTTTGGTAACTGCAATTTGCATACACACATCGCGGGCTGCAGCCTTGAGTTCTTCTGTTGCGGCGATATCTTTGTCTGCTTCAAGCTCGACCATGACGCCTATTGTTGAGCCTGGATGGATGTAGGCGTTAACAAGGCCTTTACTTCCTGCTTTAAAAAGAACGGTGCGTGAAACTTTGATGCTTTCTGCAATTTTAGCAATCAGCTCATCTAAATGATCCTTAATCGTGAGCGTGGCGTTTTTGAGCGATTTTTGTGTTAGAATTTCGGCTGGATCGGTAACATTCGTTTTAGCCGTGATTTCTGCAACATGTGTTGCAAAGTCAAGCATGTCTTGGGTGTTGGCTGAAAAATCTGTTTCACAGGCAACTTCAGCAAGGGCGCCTGTTTTAAAGTCTGGAGAGATCCAGCTTTCGATGCGGCCATTGTTAGTTGCATTTTCTGCGCGCTTTGCTGCAACAGCTGTGCCCTTTTTGCGAAGGATTTCAATGGCTTTTTCCATGTCGCCATTGGCTTGTTCAAGTGCCTTTTTGCAATCCATCATACCAACTTGTGTTTTTTCACGTAATTCTTTAACGAGATCCATAGAAATGGTTGCCATGTAAAAATTCTCCTGTATTGATTATTAGATTGATTTAATAATAATTAATATTCGGTTTGTTAAATAACTTCAAAGCTCAAGGAAACTAAGTTGCCTTTTCTTCTCAAATGTAGTATTATTCTGCCATAATCGACTGATTTTACAAGTTTAGAGTTTAATGATTACCTACAGGGAGTTTTCACTATGCCAGTACCCAAGCGTAAACGATCTAAAGCCAGACGCGATAAACGCTTTGCTAATAAAGGGATAAAACCAAAGGCAATTACCGGTTGCCAAACGTGCCAATCTCCTATTGCGCCCCATACCGTATGCAAGGAATGTGGGTATTACAAAGGCAAAAAGATTTTGAGAACGAAAACTGATCGCATGTATGAACGTGGTCAGGTTCGCCAGGCGAAGGAAGCTAAAATGCGTGGCCCGCAAGGTGAGCCATCAGTTGGAGAGGCTGAAGCACAAGAAGCATAAGACGCACACTTTTAGCGAGAGGCCTCGTCATGATAGCTATTGATGTTATGGGGGGGGATCGAGCGCCGGGCGTTGTTGTTCAAGGAGCCATACGAGCAGCGAAAAAAGTACCGGTGCTCTTGGTTGGCCCTGAACGAGAAACGCGTGAGTTATTGCATCAAATTGACCCTGGGTGGCAGCAATACGATATTTCCTTGTGTGATGCTTCCCAGGTTATCGATATGGGCGAAGAGCCTGTTGCTGCCGTTCGTAAAAAATCCAATTCATCTTTAGTGAAGGCTGTTGCCTGTGTTAAGGAAGGTAAGGCACGAGCTGTTTTATCCGCCGGAAATTCTGGCGCGCTTATGGTGGCGGCAACTTTTATTTTGGGCCGCGAAGCGGCGCTTGAGCGACCAGCTATTGCCAGTTATTTCCCTTCTATGGGGGAACGACAGGCGCTATTGCTTGATTTGGGGGCCAATACCGAGTGTCGAGCTCATCACTTTGTGCAGTTTGCTCATGCGGGATGTGCTTATGTGTCGGCACATTTAGGCACCGAACACCCTCGTGTTGGCTTGCTCGCTAACGGGACCGAAGATAAAAAGGGGTCATTGCTTACCAAGGAGGCCTTTGAGCTTTTGAAAGGCGAATCGTTGCAGTTTATAGGCAATGTTGAGCCGTTTGATATTTTTCGGGGGGATGTTGATGTTGTGGTTTGTGATGGGTTTTCTGGAAATATTTTCTTAAAAACGCTTGAAGCGTCATTTGAGTTGTTTGCTCATTTTATGCAAAAACAGGTCGAAAAAGAGCCGTTTAAGTCGGTTTGGCAGCGCCAGTTGCAGGTGTGGAGCGAGTATTTCTTGAGTGATGTTTCTCATCGCCTTGGGCATCGCAAGTATGGTGGGGCATTGTTACTGGGTGTCAAGGGCAATGTGATCGTTTGTCATGGAAATTCCGATGCGCAGGCCATTGAGAATGCTATTTACTTTGCAGGTGGATGTTTCAAATAGAAATTATCTTCTCGCTGGGTAATTTTTAAATGCTTAGTATAATTTTTGATTGTACAGTCTTCTTATTTGCGGTATACTTTGGAGAGTATTAATAGGTTTAATTTAAAATTTGTTAATTTTATCTTGACATGTTTATGACGAGCTAACTCGAAGGAGAGCTTATGGATGCTTCATCAAATCCAATCGTAATGTGGATGGAAAATACGCTTGATTTTATTGTAAAAAATAAAAAGCAGGTGCTTATCGGGGTTGCTGGCATTGCTATTTTAGTTACAGCAACAGTCGGGTATGTTTTTTACAAGCGCCACGTGCGCGAGCAAGCTCATAAGGATTTATTGCAAGCGTTGCGGTATTATGATGGCGTTGTTGGCAAAATGTCATATGCCGATGCTGCCACGGTGAGTTTTGCTTCTGAGGCTGAAAAATGGCAAAAAACAGAGCAACTGTTTAAAGAAGGTTATGAAGCTTACAAGGGTACAGACTTGGGTTCAATGTTTTTGGCTTATCAGTCAGAGTCCTTGCTTCACTTAGGTAAGTTTGATGAGGCTCTTAAGGTTTTGTCGAGTGCTGTCGTCCAGATGAATGATGCTGCAGTTAAAGATTTTTACCGCGTAAAGCTTGCCTTGATGCTGTTGGATAGTGGTAAAGAAATAGATAAGCAACAAGGCCTTGGATTATTGAAAAAGATTGCAGATGATACACAAAGTGTTGCTAATGAAGCTGCTCTTTATCAACTTGGTTCGTATTATTGGTACGAGAAGAAGTTTGAAGAAGCTAAAAACTACTGGCAAATGTTGCTGGTTAAATATGGAACTAGAGATATAAAGCAGCCTTCGCAATATGTTGATATTGTTAAAGATAAGATGGCGCTTTTGAGCGTTGAGAGTTTGTAATTTTGATATTTGAAAGTTTGTAAGCCGTGAAGCAGCAAGGTGAAATTCGAGTGCGATTTGCTCCGTCGCCAACCGGCCATTTGCATATTGGTGGGTTGCGGAGTGCCCTTTTTAATTGGCTCTATGCTCGCCATAATAAAGGGTCATTTTTGATACGCATCGAAGACACCGATGTTGCTCGATCGAAGCCTGAATTTGCCGAAGCCATTCTTTGCTCCTTGGCTTGGATGGGTTTGGTTTCAGATGAGCCGATTGTGCGTCAATTGGCACGAGTGAGTGAACATCGAGCTGCGGCACATGAGTTAATGAGGAAAGGTTGGGCATATCCCTGTTTTTGTGAACCTCGGGATGCTGACCTCGTGATCTCTGACTTAGAGCAAGGCAAGGGAAGTAAGTACGCGGGCACCTGCCGCCATAAGCCTTATGCTGAGCACGATCTTCAACGGCCTCATGCAATACGTTTTCGGTTGCCTGATGGGTTGGGCAAGGTTGAGTTTCGTGATGAGGTCCTGGGTAAGGTGGTTGTTGGTGCTGACCAGCTTGACGATTTTGTCATTGTGCGCCGAGATGGTACGCCGACTTATAACTTTTGCGTTGTGGTTGATGATATTTTTATGCGCATTACCCATGTGATTCGTGGACAGGACCATGTGAGTAATACCTTAAAGCAAGTGCTGTTTTATCAGGCTCTTGGGGCAGAAGCGCCCGCTTTTGCGCATATTCCGCTGATTTTTGGCCCTGAAGGGGGCAAGTTAAGCAAGCGCGATGCGAGTGTAGCGGTGGAAGAATATCGCAACAGTGGTTTTTTGCCTGAGGCCCTTTTTAACTACCTGGTGCGCCTTGGCTGGTCGTATGGTGATCAGGAAATTTTTACACAGCAAGAAATGATCGACTCATTTACGCTTGATACGGTAGGGAAAAAGGGTGCCGTATTTGACATGAAAAAATTGCAGTGGCTCAATAGCCATTATGTGCGTAATGCATCGCCTCGGCGATTACGTGACGCCATGCAAGAAATGGATGCCGCGGGCTATGATAAACTTTGTGCGCTGTGGCAGGATGATGCGTTAGATGCCTTGCTTGATTTGTATAAACAGCGGGCAACAACGTTGGTTGAAATTATTAATGACATTATATCATTAGCGCATGAGCAATTGCGCTTTGATGTTAAGCTGCTCAATAAATGGCGTACGCCAGCGATGGTGCCTTTATTGAAGCAGTTTGTGCGGATTTTGTCAGAGGTGAAACTATTTGCTCATGCGAACCTCATGGAACATGCAAAAGTGTTATGTGAGCAGCAGGGTGAAAAATTGGTAACACTGGCTCAGCCGCTGCGGTTAGCTTTAACTGGCGGTGTGACAAGTCCGGGTGTCTTTGAATTGTTAGAAGTTTTGGGCAAGGAGCGTTCGCTTGATCGCATTAAGCGATTGGTCCTTGTGCTTGAATTATGATTATGTGAGGTTACTAAATGTGAGGTTATGGATGATTATTTTCATCCTACAATAACGAGGTAAATTCATGAAAATAGGCATGATTTTTCCAGGGCAAGGGTCCCAATTTCTTGGTATGGGGAAAGAGTTATATGATCGTGAACGTATTGTTCAAGAGTTGTACGAACAGGCATCAAGTTGTTTAGATAACAACTTTGTGCGCCTTTGCTTTGCCTCTTCCGAACGGGAACTGCGTGAAACAAAAAATGCCCAGACGGCAATCTTTTTGTTAAGCGCTTCGATAGCGTCCTTGTTAGCTGAGAAGTATGATATTAGGCCAGACATTGTTGCTGGTCATAGTTCTGGTGAATACGCCGCAATTTTTGCAGCTGGTGGCATGGCTTTTGCCGATGCGCTCTACCTGCTCAATAAACGAGCAACTTTTATGGAAGAAGCAACGAAGAAAGTTGAAGGTGGTATGCTTGCAGTCTTGGGCTTACCTTTCGAAAAGATTAAAACCATATGTTCTCAATTTGATGATCCAACAAGTAACGAACGCGTTGCTGAAGTGGTTAACTACAATAGCGCTGAGCAGTTTGTTGTGGCGGCGACGCTTCCAGAACTGCGTGCTGTTGAGGCCGAAGTAAAGGCGGCAAAAGGCAAGGCGCTCGTTTTGAATGTGGCCGGGGCCTTCCATTCCAGATTAATGAAAGAAGCAGAGCAACTTTTTGCGTTGTATATGGTTAAAGTTGATTTTAAAGATTTGCATGTTCCGTTGGTAAATAATATTGCCTCAGAGGTGGTAACGCAAAATGATGCTATCAAGCAATCCTTAATCAAACAGATGAGTTCCCATGTGATGTGGTGGCCATCTATGCAGCAATTTAAAGATTGTGATGTGATTATCGAGATTGGTCCTGGGACCAAGTTGTCAAAGATGTTGAAACGCGAATGGCCTGAAAAGCAAATAGTTTCAGTTAATACGCCAGCTGATATTGAGCAATTGCATGCAGTATTGGAAAGGCCGTTTGAAAAAACAGAGCTTGATTTGGTGATCGAACAAGAATTGAAAGATAAAGGCAACAAGGCAGAAAAGACAACCGCGAAAACTGTTGAGGCAGTTACATCTGCGGGTGTTGCATCTAGTGAGCGCGAGGTTAATGATTCAGATCCTACATTGCCTGAGGATTTACAAAAAATAGATGGATAGTTAATGGCAAAAAATGTGGTAGTTACGGGGGGCGCATCAGGGATCGGCCGTGCTATTGTTACGCAGGTATTGCAGCAGGGTGATATGCCAATCGTCATTGATTGCCTTGCCGTTGACCATGCCGCGGTTATTGCTCTTATTGCTCAAGGAATTGCGTATAAACAGGTTGATGTTTCTTGTGCAACGTCGGTTAAAGATGCTTTTGATCAAATCGATAGGGCGCTGCAGGAGGGAACGGCCTGCAAATCAATTAATAATGCCTCTAAAAAACTTGATGTTTTAATTAACAATGCTGGTATTACCCGTGATAATCTTGTATTGCGCATGTCTGAATCAGATTGGGATGCTGTGCTTGCGGTTAATCTTAAGGGTGCATTCTTGTGCGCTCAGCAGGCACTTAAGCGCATGATTCGTCAGAAAAAAAGTTATATTATCAATATTGCTTCTGTTGTTGGCATGCATGGCAATGCTGGTCAAGCTAATTATGCGGCAAGTAAGGCTGGTGTTATCGCATTGACCAAAACGCTGGCGCAGGAATATGCCGCACGCAATGTGTTAGTTAATGCCATTGCCCCAGGGTTTATACAAACACCTATGACAGATCGATTGCCTGCACAGGTTCAGGAAATGGCGCGGTCGCGTATTGCGCTTAAACGTTTTGGTACTCCTGAGGATGTTGCGCTCATGGTGTCTTTTTTGATGTCTGGCGCGGCTGATTACATTACCGGACAAGTTTTTTCAATTGATGGCGGAATGTTCTAACGCCGACAAATGCTAGAAAATTTTTAAAAATACGGTAACCTTAAGACTCATTATTTTTACGTAGTAAATCAATAATTATTTTTTAATGGTATTGAGGAGGATGACATGGCCTTTGTTAAAGAAGATACGCAGCAAAAAGTTTTTACCATTATTGTTGAAAAATTAAGTATCCCTCAAGAAAACATCACCGTTGAATCAACCTTCAAAGATCTTGGTGCTGATTCATTGGATATCGTTGAGATGATCATGAATTTTGAAGAAACTTTTGGTGTTGAAATCAAAGATGAAGATGCTGAAAAAATAAAAACAGTTGGCCAGGCTGTTGATCTTATTCATGCTGCTCGAACGAAATAAGTTGGGCTATGGTGAATAAACCGTTTAAGCATCGTGTTGTTATATCCGGCATGGGCCTTATTACACCGCTTGGTAATGATGTGCAGACAACGTGGCTGCGTGCTGTTGCTGGGGAATCAGGGATTGCTCTTGCTGACGATCGTGTTGGGTTAAGTAGCGAATATCCCTATCGAATGGTAGGGCAAGTACGCAACGAGAAGCCTTCTATTGATGCTGTTATTTCTGAAAAAAATCAAACAAAGACCGATCGATTTATCCAGTTAGCCATGGTTGCTGGATGCGAGGCGATGACGACAGCGGGATTGAGCACTGAATGTCCCGACGATCGTGAACGTTTTGGGTGTTATGTTGGCGTTGGCTTGGGCGGTTTGGGTAGTTTAACGAGCGCAGTAAAAATGCTCGATCAAGGATATAAAAAAGTATCTCCTTTCATGATTCCTAAATCCATTAGCAATGAGGCAGCCAGTTGGCTTGCTATGACCTGGAATCTTCAGGGGCCAAGCGTTGCTGTTTCAAGTGCTTGCGCATCAAGTGCTGATGCTATAGGCATGGCATTTCGTCTTATTCGTGATGGTTATTGCGATCATATGCTCGTTGGCGGTGCAGAGTGTTGCGTTGTTCCTGTGGGTATTGTTGCGTTTGGTAATATGCGGGCACTTTCAGCGTGGACTGGTGATCCTGCTCAGGCAAGTAGACCATTTGATCGACAAAGAACAGGATTTGTTATCGCTGAAGGGGCTGCGATGTTAGTGCTCGAACGATATGATTTGGCGCAGGCTCGTGGTGCTCATATCTATGCCGAAGTTGTTGGGTATGGTGCAACGTCTGATGCGCATCATATTACAGCAATGCATCCAGAGGGCAGAGGGGCTATTGCATCTATTAAAGCGGCTTTACATGATGCTGATATTACACCTGACAAGGTTGGTTATATCAATGCACATGGTACCGGTACGTTAATGAATGATGTTATCGAAACGCAGGTTATTAAAAAAGTTTTTGGTGATTTGGTCGATCCTTCTCGTTCCGGTCATACGGTTATTAGTAGCACAAAATCGATGACGGGGCATATGTTAGGCGCTGCAGGGGCCGCGGAGGTTGCATTGACGGCATGTGCATTACAGCACGGTATTGTGCCGCCTACCATTAACTTAACGGATCCAGATCCAGCCTGTGATTTAGACTATGTTCCTTTGCATGCGCGCTCATGTTCTCTTGACTATGCGTTGTCGAATTCCTTCGGCTTTGGCGGCGGTAATGTTGTTATAGCACTCAAGCGAATATAAAAAAACCTTCCTCTTTTTTTTCAAATCTTGTTATGCTTATCCCAATCACGGGTGGTCCGTTGGTGAATATTTTATTAAAGGTTTGTAGGAGGAGTGTTGTATGGTAAGTAATCGCGTTATGCGTCTCACAGCATTGGCGTTTTCATTTTTCTTACTAGCTTTCCCGTGCAGTGTTGTTTTGGCGGAGGATCCCGTTGCCAAGCCGGTAGAAGCTGCAGCTGATGTTGTTAAAGCAGAAAAAAAAGATATTGTTGAAGCCGTAAAAAAAGAAGAGCCAGCTGTTGCAGAAAAAAAGGGTGAAGAAAAGCCTGCGGTTAAAGTAAAGAAAAAAGCGAAAAAATCTAAAAGCGCAAAATCAAAGAAAAAGGTAGCCAAGAAATCCAAAAAACCTAAATCTAAAGTTGCCAAATCCAAAAAAGAGGCAAAGAGCAAAAAAGGTGTTAAGGCTAAATCAAAGAAGCCAAAATCAAAAAAAGTAAAATCAAAAAAGAAGAAATCTAAGAAAAAACGTTCAGTAAAAAGCCGATCACGACGTTACCGTCGTCGTTCAACCTTTGTTGCTAAGTTGGGTAAATTTAACAAGACGGGCGAGATAGAATCATTTAAAGGTGCTGCAAACCGCTTGTCTGATTTTATCAAAAACAAGTTAACGCCAAAATCGCCTAAAGCCCAAAAGTATGATCTTTATAAGGGCATCTTGGTTATTGCAAAGCGTGCTGGAACAAAGCGATTTGAATCTGATGCACACTATCAAGCCGCAAAAGATCTTGTTGACGCTGCTATTGCCAATGAAGCGAAGTTTAAGATGCGTGCAATTTCTCGCGGGTTGAAAAAGCTGCAAACACAGCTTAATAAAGAGATAAATAGCCCTGAGTTGCGTGAATTGAAGAAGAAAAAGACTATTGGTAAACGCAAAAAAAGAACAAAAAAAGGCGTTTCTAAGAAAAAGAGAAAATCAAAGAAGAGTGCCAAGAAGTCTAAAAAATCGAAAAAATCGAAGAAGTCCAAGAAATCCAAAAAGTCTAAGAAATCAAAGAAATCGAAAAAATCTAAAAAACCTTCAAAGACAAAAAAATCCAAGTCGAAAAAAGCGAAAAAGTCTAAAAAATCCAAATCGCCTAAAAAAGGTGCTGTAGCCAAGGATAAAACAGAAAAGGCTAAGGAAAAAACAGCTAAAAAATCGAAGGTGAAAAAAGCGAAAAAGCCATCAAAAAAGAAGAAGAACGGTAAGCGGTCTAAAAAAGAAAAAGCAGCTAAAGAAGCGACTAAACCTACAGCTGAAAAGGCTGATGAAAAAGAAGCAAAGGCAAAGGAAGCGCCTAAGGTAGAAGTAGTTAAGGAAGAAACTCCAGCTCCAACGGCTGCTGCTGCTTAAATCGCACAACGATTGATACAAAAATACGTAAAAAGGCGATCAGAATTTTCTGGTCGCCTTTTGTTTTGATTGCTATGAAAGGGATTTATGTTTGATCTGATTCTTATTGCTGCCGTACAAATTATCCTTGAATCTCTTCCTATCAGTAGCTCTGGTCACCAGCTTTTGGTTCAACAATTATGGATAAAGGTTACGGGACAAGCTTTGACACCAATTCCTGATTTTTTTGATCACTTTCTTCATGGTCCCACCGTGTTGGTTATAGCGTTTGTTTTTTTTAAGGATTGGTTTGCCAGTGCGCGTCGTTTGGTGATCGCAGGGTGGAAGGTCTTGGTGCATAGAAAACAACTCCGATGGTCGGAACGGCGGTTATGGCGATTGTTTAGCATGATTTTTATCTTCATGTGTGCAGCAGATGCGATGACGGTATTGGCGTATGTTGGCCAGCATTTTATCGGGAAAAATGCGGTAATTTTTCATGAGCCGCGTTTTCTGCTCATGAACATGATGGCGACAATGGTGGCATTGCTATCCTTGCGCTGGGTTGAGCGAGTTCGGCGAGCGGCCAGCTCCTTAACGCTAAAAAAATCATTACTTCTTGGGACAGTGCAGGGCGTAGCCCTGCTGTGCCCCGGGCTTTCGCGTTTTGGTGCAACGTATGTTGCTGGGCGTTGGTTGCGATTGAGCCCGCGTCGGGCTTTTCAGTTTTCGTTTCTCATACAATTTCCATTGATTGCTGCGGCATTTTTCATCAATGGTATTCCTGATATGGTCAAAACACCTGCGGCTCGAGCATTGTTGTCTGTGCCGATGCTGATGACCATTGCGGTATCAACGGTTATCGCGTTGGGTTTATTTGCTTGGGCATATCGCCTTGCATTGCGACGTCGGTTGTGGTGGTTTGGGGTGTATATGATCGTGCCGATATCGATATTGGTTTGGTTGGTGATGCGGTAGATGAAAACAAAAGGCAACGCGTTCTTTATAAGAAGCAGCGTTGCCTTTTGTCTTTTAAGTCTTTTTCAGAAAAAAGAACTTTTTATTCAGTAGCCGTTTGCTGAGCTGACGCTTCCGTTGTTGTGGCTTCTGGTGAAGTTTTTTTGCGGGAGAACCATCCACATGCCTTATACCAGCACCAGGCAAATGGTTTTTTAATTTGCGTCAACATTCCTGGTCCGGCAACAACTGGTTGCTCTTGTAAAAATGTTGGTACATCGGTGATGGCTTGGCGTTCTTCTTTGCTTGATCTTTGCAACTTGAGAACGAGTGTAACCAATGTGTGGCATTGGGTGTTGATAAGATCGTAAAGCTCATTACGTTCCTTGCGTGCAAGCTTGAGCGTTGCCACTTTTGTCTTCATCGTTGCTAGCGCTTCTTTAACGTTGGTAAGGATGGTGCAAGCAAAATTACCTGAAACCGATTCGGCATCTTTCGTGGTTTCCAAGAGCTCTCGGGTTGTTGCATCAAATGCTCGTGCAATAAATACTGCAACTGTTGCTGCATTAATATCTTCTGTTGGATTGGCGTAGTTTTTCAATGGATCAGTGATGAAATCAGCCGTAGTTGGGGTTGCCAGGGCATTGTGGATTTGATTTGCACGTGCAGATCTTGCTGCTTCGGCGTTATGTTCATCTTGTATTCTTTTTGCTTGAGCAGCTTCGCCAGAAGCTTGAACGCGGGTAGCGATACCATGCAGGGCGGCTGCTTGGGCAACAAGCGCGTCAACGGCTGGGATGCCGTCCATGGCTGCAGGGTTGGTGTTGTAGACCGTTAAAAATTCAGTTTCGAGTTTTTGTGCTAATGCGTGTAATGCGGCTGAGATGCCTGCTGTCATGATCGCTTCGCATACGGCAGGAACTTCAACACCATCAGCAAGCACTGGGTACATTGCTGTAAGCTTGGCGTTCAACGCTACAAGCGCATCAGCAACGGCTTGGATGCCGGGAGTTGCGGCTGCTTGGTATGCGGGTGTTTGCGCTTTTGGGATAAAATAGTAACCATCAGCTTTTGGATCAACCTGTAAGCTGGCGATTGTTGCATTGATCAAGTTGTTGACGGCTGCCGGATTTGCTGTAGCCGTTAGATTGCTGTTAAGAGTGGCGAGCAATTGAGCATTGGCATGGCCTGGTTGTGCTACAAGTGCTACATAGCTACTCCCAGCTTTTCCTGGATAATTGCCCCAGGTGACAGCTGATAATGAGGATGCTTGGCTCATCGCCAAGAGAAACATAAAAAAAGCAAAGAAACGAAGTTTAGAAAACAACTTCTTCAGTATAACCTCCATGAAAAATAAGAGTTAATACACTAAAAACCTTGTTTGCGAGATCTTAATTTCTTTTAGTATAGATGCTGCGTGAGGGGGCGTCAAAAGGGTGGGGTAAAATAAAGAAACGACCTGCTGGATGTTGTATCCATAGATCGTTTCTTTTAGAAAATTTACGCAAAGGTTTCAATTAGAATGAAAATCCTGCTTTTGCCCACAAAGCCATGGCTTCCATGGTTGCGTTATCGGTAGCAAATTCGTAGGAGGCTCCAAGTCCGAGCGTGGCAAAGTATTTGTGTGCGATGGCGAAGGAATAGCCCAAGCCGCCAAAAATCTTGTGAGAGAACTGCGAAGGGTTGGTAACCGATTCCATGTCAAAATCTGATTTGGTTACGAATTTGGAGGCCGCAGCAGCCCCAAGAGCCGAAGGAATGTCATTTGCCGATGCATCAAAATCTCTTTTTACGATAGCAAAAGAGGAATCATCCCAATTCTTAAGCCATACTGATTCTTTTTCTTTGTAGAAAGCATTGTAGCCCAGATCGACAACAAAGCCACTGCATTTGAATGACAAGTCAACGATAGCTTCTCCCTGATTGCCTGGCTTTACCTTTAAGCCTTGTGTGAATACGTTGGCTGCTGGAAAGAGTGATAATGGATGTGTTCCTCTGTAGCCACCTAAGTAGTAATGATTGAATTTGCTGTAGGTGAGGTTATTGGTAAAAGTTGCATCGAAGAAGCTTTCATTAAGCATTGGGGTGCGGTATTCGGTTGACTCAAAAAGGTAACGATAATCAAGCGCTGCAAGCAATCTAACGGATGCTTCTTTAGATTTATTCGACCAGAGCTCAACGCCACCATCTATGCCCATGGTGAATCCGGTGTGACCGCCATTGCCGGTGCGTGGTTCAAAAAGGTATTCGCCTTTTTTCTTGGTGCCGGTTGGGATGAGGATGCCAGCGTTAACATAGAGATGGTTTTGAGGCGTGGTGTAAAGTTTATAGCCTAGCGCGAGGTTGAGGTCGGCTATGCCGGTTGTGCTTCGATTGCCAGTGATTTTTGCTTTGGTTAAAGGACCCTGTTTGTCTGCTGCCTGTGCAATGTTGATAAGACCGCCAAAGAAATCCTGTAATGATCGTGCTTTATTGTCATTATTTACATGTGCTGCAAGTAGTGTTTCATCTTTGATGCTCATTCCCATTTTTTGTTGTACATGTACCACTGGCATGCTTGCTTTGAAGAAGAACTTTTTGAAAGGGTCGTTGATGTCTTGGAAGTAATCCACGCGCATGCCATAGATTTCTTGTTTTGGGTTAAATGCGATTGTTCCCGTGAGTGTACTTTGATCTACGTTGCCGCCGCCATCGTGGTCGTGAATGAGAAAGTTATTGATAACTTCTGTTGTCGCTACGTTTTGAGGGCCCACCCTGAAGCTATTCTTCCCATTCCCTATACCAAAATATTTTCCCAGATCAGCTCCATTTTGTGATTCCTGATAGAATCCCGTCAGGGCGACGTGGCCGTTGAGCAGTGATTTTGATGGGGCCTTGGTGTGGCCAAATTCAAGTTCGTGCCAGGTGGTGTACTCCATAGCGCGGTTCATGAGCACCGCGCGGGGTGAAAAATCTGTTTTTTGTGAATAGGTGGTTGCGGCTGCGGAGCCGAAAAAGACAAGACTCAGAAGTGCCAGGTAACGCAGATGTCCTGTTTGCTTCATTGCTTCCTCTCCTTTAAAAAGGTGATACTTTCTTCCTTCTTTTTTCTTAAGCGAATACGCTCAAATAATTTTTGATGTTATACAATCAGCGGTCAGATAGCAAGCGTTTTGTAAAAACGTGATCAGTATTCGGCTTCCAGCGTTTTTTTACGCATATTTGCAGGGTTAGTAAACCTCAGTTTTTGTAGGTTTTTAGGTAAAAAAGTGCCAACAAAATTTGACAAGCGATGGTTTTTATGACATAAAATGGTGTACTTAACGTAAATGATCGTGTACATGTACTTTTCAAAGTGCATTATGCGGCGTAAGCGTTACCCGAAGGTTTCTGACCCACCGCACACCGGGGGACTGGATTCTGGGGCGGGTAACGGGGGCGTAGTGCTCCAGATGTGTATGTCAACACAACGTCGGGTAGGAAATAGGTGCAATTAATTTACATGCTTGTCTGAAAGGAGGCTTCACCGAGAAGAACATAAAAGTGTGTAATCTTTTTTTTTCAGTGTGTTAGAAAATTTATTATTTGAACAAAACGAAAGTTTTTGGGGAAATAATCTTATGAATAAAATTGTAAAAAGTTTACTTGTAGCAGCAGTGGCAATTAGCGCACAAAACGTTTCAGCTCATACAAACAAAACCTACATGGCAACCCGCAATCAAGCTTTGAGAAATCTTCCGCTTGAAATGACTACAACCAAAGAACGCACCGTTGCAAAACTTGAAGACAGATTTGGCGGAACCATCAGCGCAACAGGTTTCTATGGTCAAAACACCAAGAAAGACGAAACAGGTAAGTACTTCGGTGTAAACAGCAAGAACGAAATCAAGCTTGGTGATGCAGCAGCAGTTGCAGCAAAAACAGCTGACCTTGTTTCAACAACAATCATTAATGCTCCAGCTTCAACCGAAACCATCAAAATTGCACCAGAAGTTATCGACTACGGTGTTAACCTTGGCTGGTACCAAGATCTTTCTAAGATCTGCAGCGGCTTGAACCTTAAGGTTGCAGTTCCTGTTGAACACAAAGAACAAGACATGAAGCTTTCCAGCAAAGATGCAAATGTTGTCAACTACTTCAAAGGTAATGCAATTGCTGGTCAAGAAGCACTCAAGTATGGCAAAATCGCTGGCAAACAATCAGCAACCGGCGTAGCAGACATCGATGTTCAACTTGGCTACCGCTTCTTGGATAAAGAAAGCTACAATGCAGGTCTCAATCTTGCAGTTGTTATCCCAACAGGCAAAGATGTAAAATCAGAATACGCATTTGCTCCTCAAGTTGGTGGCAAACACTGGGGTCTTGGTGCAGGTCTTGATGCACAAGCACGTGTTTGGGGCAGCGAAGAACACAATGTTAAAATCAACTTTGCAGCCAACTACCGCTACATGTTTGAAGCAACAGAAAAGAGAACACTTGGCTTGAAGGATATGGCATGGGGTCAATACCGCTTGGTAAATGCTACTAATGCTCCAGTAGCAAATGGCTTGACACATGACGTTAACGTAACACCTGGCAGCCAACTTGATGCTATCCTTGGTCTTGCATACAACAATGGTGGCTTTACAGCAGACCTTGGTTACAACCTCTACTTTGCTGAACAAGAATCAGTAAAAGTTAAGGGTACATTGGCCAATCCAACTCTTGCAGGTGCCGCAGTAGCTACAGCAATCGATGCAACAGCAGCAGAAACACCAGCTCAATTTACCAACAGCATCTATGGCGGTGTTGGATACTCATTCAAAGAATGGGAATATCCTGTAACACTTGGCCTGGGCGGCAAATATGAATTTGCGGCTAAGAACAGCGCATTGGAAGGCTGGCAGGCTTGGGCAAAGGCCGGCTTGTCATTCTAAACCAGGCCCTTACGGAGCCTGGCTAGTGTTCTGACGCATGCTTACGCATGCTCATGAGACAAGCTAAATTTAAGGGGTCGACCTATAAAGTCGGCCCCTTTTTTTATGTGAACAACAGAACATTGTCCCCCGAAAATTTCCTTTCTTGTCTGATTTAGGAAAAAAGGTAATAATAAAATTATAGTTAGGTGAGATCACAGTAGTTTTGAAGTTGGTTTCCCCATGGGGGATGCAACAAAGGAGCGGGCGATGGATGAAATCAATCGAGTAGGGAATGGTGGCGGTTGGGATGTTGAAGAATGTTTTGTTGGTGATCTTTTGCATCTACCTCATAAAATTCAACAGCATCATGACGTCGAAGATCTTGCTCATTTAGTTTTGCATGATCTTGGTCACGATAATCACTTTGGTCTTGATAAGGCCATTTATTTGGTCGACAATCCTGAGTTTAACTGTCTTAAAGGCGTTGCAGGTTTTAGTAAATGCGAATGTCCTTTGCATCGAGAAAACGTGTGGGAGGCTCCACATGCTTTTTCGCACGATATGCGTGAGGCTGAATTTCATAACAACATGAAAAAATTTATGCAGGATGCAAGCGTACGCAAGCATGACATTGATGTGCATAATCCTGACGATTTGCTGGAACTAGGCGTTCGGCTTGGGCTTAAAAATCCTTCATTCTTTACCTGGGGCATGCGTCATGGCAATCATGGGATCTTGCTTTTTGAAGATGTCCAAACGACCCGTGCGCGTCGCCGGGATTTGCTCAGCAATGCTGCTTCTTTGCTAAGTTTGTGCTAAAATCGGTGAATTTTTATCGATCTGTGCTGAAGCGATAAGGCGTGTGTTGCGGTAAGCGTAATCGCGGGTTCTTGGATTCCATAGCTAGGGCTAAAAAAGCCGTCGCATTTAGTAAATGACAAGGTTGATGTGAGATGTGCGATAGGCTTATTTTTACGGCAAATGATCCATGCATGCGATTCATTTTGATAGAGCGAAAGATCAGTAGCCCAATGGAGGTTCCAAACACAATTATGACTGTTGGGTTTGTTAAATACATTCTGGTGGTTGTCTGATGGCTGCCACCAATCATGTAATTCGAGTGTTTCCTTGAAGGTGTCAAAAATAAGACGACGGTGAGCGATAAGACCACGATTATTGTATTTGAGGTGGCGGTCGCAAATGATAACCGTCTTTCCTTCGATTGTTACTGTTGGTTCATGGTTATACGGTTGTCGTGGTAGGGTGAATAGATCTTTGGGTTCTTGTTCAAAGGCTGGCACAAAAAAACTGTTATGTGCATATGAGGAGCGGTATTGATTGCGCCAGTGCTTATTGCTTGTGTAAAGATATGAACCCGGATCTACAAGGAGTGGTTTGCCATCGATCGATGCCGTTATTGATAATTCATCGGCGTGAAAGTGTCCGGTTGGTTGGTGTTTGTCAAAGGTGGGGTGTCTGAAGGTTACATGCCATCCATGGGTATTCATAATGGTAATCCCTGCATAGCGATATGAAATGAGCCGTGGTTGGGTGTTTGGGTTGATACGGAGGCCGGTGACAAATTTCCCACTATCATTATCGCCAATTTGGGCCAGGTTGCCTCCCAGGTCGGTGCAATCCTGCAAAAATGCTTTCATGGTACGCAATGTTGGTCCAATGGTTGTGGGGATGGTTGTTCCTTGTAGCTGACACATGAGCGATACATGCACGAGCATTTCGGTAACAAGGCGATGATAATTGGTTGAGCCCTCATAGCTCGTGCCATCTGGGTGGACTTGCTGTGCAATTTGCGCCCAGATGGTATCAAGTACAATCGATTGTTTTTGGTTGAAGACTGGCGAGAGATCTTTGAAGAATACACTCAGATAAAAACCCCCAACCAAATCAGCTAAATAGTGATTGTTCGGTTTGTCAGATGTTTCTCGGTTGTAATCAAGGTAGTGAGCATGATCATAGAGGCTGCACACTATTTTTTTCCAAAAATCCATGGATATTTCTGGATGATTTTTGAAAAAATGAAATCCCCAAATCATATTAACCGCGCGGATTGCAACCTCCATAGGACATACCCAATTTACGCCTAAGAGATAGGGGTTTTCGTCGATCCAACTCGTCATGTGTTTGACAAACGTATCGCTATATTGAGTGATACGTTCACTATCGTTGCTTGCAATAGCGCGTTGATAAGCATAACCAATGATGAAAATGTGTTGCAGCCGTGAGAGTTCCCAGGGCACTTTGATATCTGGGTAATATCCTTGTTCCGATTGTGGTGAATCTTGTACCGATATTTCTTGATAAAAACGCAATGACGGACGATTCCAGTATTCGGTTCCCCATTGTTCTTGCGGAAGCTTGATATCGTAATGCCAGGGAAGCTTTTGGCCAAGGTCGAGTTTATCGGAGCCAAGAATTGAAAAACGGTTTCTGCAAATTGTATCTGCATATTCAAAGAGCGTCGGATCATTTGCCAGTGGCGCAGGGAAATGCTTAGCAAACTGCTCGGTGGCGAGCATGCGGGTAAAGATTCTGTTTGAAGCGAGCACTGAAAAAATAGACCCGAATGAACGGTCTCGCTTGAGGTGCTTGGCGATGTCGGACCAGCGATGGTTGGCTTTATGTGCAAGCGCAGCTTTTTTATAGTACATACCAAAAAATGAACGATAACTTTTTGTCGCTCCCCAGGTAAGCATACCATTAAAGCCTAATTCAAAACAGCGCGAGACAAGACGTTTTATTTTTTTGACGTTCATCAATAACCCCTTTTTAAACATGCAGCTGAACGCAAATCAGTATGAGCAGTATAACGAGTATGCTGCGCATGACAAGCCTTTTTTGATGTAATTTTCTTAGCTTCGTTTATTGTAATTTGTGCTACACTAAGCGGTAAGAAAAAAAGCTTGAGGAGTTTTATGAACGAAAAAAAAGTTATTTTAACCGGCGATCGACCAACCGGTCCGCTACACATTGGTCACTATGTAGGGTCTCTGCGTAATCGTGTGACGTTGCAGCATGATTACCATCAGTTTGTTATGATTGCAGATGTGCAGGCGTTAACCGATAATGCTGAGAATCCAGAAAAAGTACGCAAAAATATTTTAGAGGTTGCGCTTGATTATATTGCCGTTGGTATTGATCCACAGACGACAACCATTTTTGTGCAATCGATGATACCTGAAATTGCAGAATTGACGACTTTTTTTCTGAATTTGGTAACGGTTGCACGATTGCAACGCAATCCAACCGTCAAGGATGAAATTAAACAAAAAGGGTTTGGCTCGTCGATTCCTGCTGGATTTTTGTGCTATCCGGTGAGCCAGGCTGCTGACATAACTATTTTCAAGGCAAGTCTCGTTCCTGTTGGTGCCGACCAGGTCCCAATGATAGAGCAGGCGGTTGAGCTTGTTCGCTCGTTTAATCGCATCTATGGGGAGGTGCTTGTTGAACCGCAGGCCTTAGTGCCGCAAGATGCAGGGCGCTTGCCAGGAACCGATGGACAGGCGAAAATGGGTAAGTCGCTTGGTAATGCCATTTATTTGTCGGATAGTGCCGATGAGGTGACAAAAAAAATTATGAGCATGTACACCGATCCTGGTCATTTGCGCGTTGAAGATCCTGGTAAGGTCGAAGGAAATACCGTATTTACCTATCTTGATGTGTTTGATCCAGATAAAGACCGAGTGGCAGAACTGAAAGCTCACTATCAGCGCGGAGGCCTTGGCGATGTTAAGGTTAAGCGGCATCTGAATGAGGTAATGCAGGCATTCCTCACGCCAATCCGTGAGCGCCGTGCTCAGGCAGCCAAAGATCCCGATACAGTAATGGACATGCTTAAGAAGGGTACTGAAAAAGCTCGTCATGTGGCGGCAAAAACCATGGCCGATGTGCGACAAGCAATGCGCATTGATTATTGGTGATTTCTATTTGATAATTGTTTGACGCAGATGAGGAGGCAGCTCCATGGTTAATTGTTCCAATTGATCGTAGACCCACTGCTGCTTTTTGTGGTCGGTTGTTTCCTCAACCGTCGCCGTGATATCATGCATAATCTTGATAAATTGTTGTTCTGAGATGCGGCGATTTTCTACAAGTGCGCAGAGTTGTTTAATGCGATCTTGAAATATTTCATGCCAATTGGCCATGGCATAACAAGGTATAAGGGTTGCCAGAATGCTGTCATTGCTTTGTTCGATAGCGAGGAGCTGCTCATAGAGAGCTATTGCCTCAACCCATCGCTTGTCTTTTTGATATAGATAGGCGGCCTGCTTGTAGCGTTCCGAGGCCCCTTTGTCATCAAGCGCCCAAAGAATATCACCTTCAAGTTGCAGCGCATAAGCCCGGTCTTGTAGTGAATGCGAAAGCAACCGGTAAACATTGAGCGCTTTTTCGCGCTCTTTGCGTGCAATGAGCTCTGCCAATTTAAACCATGCTACGCTGGCATTGTTGCCAGTTTGACTCCCCTGTTCAGCCATTACTACCCCTTTTTGCCGATCTGGCCTGTTTAGTTGGCACCTTTTTCCGCCTAACCAACTCACCATCTACACCCTTTTGAAAATGGTGATTACTAATGTTATACTTCCTGCGGTTTCATATGTAAACAAACAAATGAAAAAAGTGTGTAATAGGTGTTTGGGTTCTTTTAAAAGAGTGGGTAATAGCAGTGGATGTGGTAGCGAGTCCGGTGTGGAAGGTACAACAAGAAGAGGTCCTGGTTCGGGAGCACGTTGTCAAGGTTGAGCGGCAAGCCAAGGTGGGGAAAAAAACAGCCCGAGTGCGGTTGGATCTTTTGCTTGATGCGGGGAGTTTTGAGGAATTAGATCAGTTAGCAACATCTCCTTTTTTAGAAAAAAAAGAGCTGACGGATGGGGTGGTGACTGGTTTTGGAACAGTTGATGGGCGAAAAGTTGCTATTTATGCCCAAGATTTTACTATCAAGGGTGGTTCGCTTGGCAAACGTCATGCCGAAAAAATTTGTAAAATTATGGATCTTGCCGCTAAGGTTGGTTGTCCGATTATTGGGATTATCGATTCTGGCGGCGCGCGTATTGATGAGGGGATTCATGCCCTTGCGGGTTATGGCAAGATTTTTACGCGCAATTCTCGCTATTCAGGCGTTATTCCTCAAATATCACTTGTTTTAGGGCCCTGTGCAGGTGGAGCGGTATATTCACCGGCGCTGACCGATTTTATTTTTACAACCCAAGGCATCAGCCATTTGTTTATAACCGGACCACAAGTTATTGAACAGGTACTCCATCAGACCATCACCAAAGAAGAACTTGGCGGAGCGCAGGTGCATGCGGAGCGTTCAGGTGTTGCTCATATGGTGGCCAGCTCTGAAGAAGAGTGTTTTGCGCAGGTCAAAAGATTGCTTGCATATTTGCCAAGTAATTATCTGGCTGCGGCTCAGACTGGAGCGGTTGGAGAGGCTGAGGCATCAGACATTCCCTCGCTTGTTCCTCAAAATTTTAATCAAGGTTATGACATAAAAAAAGTAATCGACGCATTAGTTGATAGTCGTTCTTTTTATGAAACGCAAGCGTTTTTTGCTCCCAATATGGTTACGGGCTTTGCCTTTATCGATGGTATGGCTGTTGCGATTGTTGCCAACCAGCCTGCGGTTAAAGCTGGGACGATTGATATTGATGCTTCCTGCAAAGCGGCGCGCTTTATTCGTTTTTGTGATAGTTTTGGCTTGCCAATTGTCTCGCTTGTCGACGTTCCTGGATATTTGCCAGGCGTGGATCAAGAGCATCATGGAATTATTCGACATGGGGCAAAATTATTATATGCTTATGCGACGGCAACGGTTCCTAAGATCACGCTTATCTTGCGTAAGGCATTTGGTGGTGCCTATATCGTTATGGGCAGCAAGGAGCTTGGTGCCGATTTTAATTTTGCTTGGCCAAATGCGCAGATTGCTGTTCTTGGTGCTAAAGGCGCTGTTGCCATTATGCATGGTAAAAAACTGGCACAGCTCGATGAAGTCGAGCGAGCGGCATTAGGGGCGCAACTTGAGGCAGCCTATACGAAGGAGTTTCTTAATCCTATAGCGGCTGCAAGTGCGGGCTATATTGATGCTATTATTGAACCAGCTCGCACGCGCGAACATATTATTAAGGCCTTACGATTTACCGCTGATAAAGTTGAGCGGTTGCCATCGCGCAAGCACGGCAATGTGCCCTTGTAACCCATTAAGACTTTCTTTTTGATTCCCTGTTTCTTGCATGCAATAGCATGTTTTTGTAGACTTAAACCAGTAAAGGTTTTACAAAATCAACAGAGAAAGAGGGTTATGAAAATCATTGAGTTTATAAAAAAGAACCTAAAAATCTTTGCCTTGGTTGCGGGTCTTGTGATGATCGGTGTTGGTGGCTACATTGGTTATCAATGGTATGCTGCTGAGCAAGAGTCGGGGCCGCTTGCTGCTGCGCCTGATGAAGTGCGTGGCAAAAAAGTTATTTTGCGAAAGTTGAAGGAAAGTTATTTTATTGATTTTCATAATGTTTTCTCGCAAGATGTTCGTCATAATATTGAATTTCCCGAGCACATAAATCTGGATTACACAATTCGTTTTTTGAAGTATGAAATGGAGCGCAATCGCGAGGGTAAGCAACTACATTATTGTATTTTTGATGCCAAAGAAAACCGCCTGATCGGTACGTTAGAGATTCGTGAGAAAAATGATAAAGATCCTGGTCAGTTTGGGTGTTGGCTTAATGAACGCTATCGAGGTGGTGGACGCATTCAGGAGGCCATCAAATTGATTACCAATATTTATTTCCGTTTGCATCCAGATAGAGATTCTTTTACCGCCCACGTTCGGTTGTGGAATAAACGCAGCTATAAAGCTTTGCTGCGGGCTGGTTTTGCCGATACGGGAAAGTTTTACTACGAGGATGGTAAGCCAACGCGCTACTTGCTCGAGTTTTATCGGGAGAAATAAGAATCATATTTTTTTGTGGAGATTGTACCAGGAGCTTTTCAAAGTCCTCATGCCTGTAGTATGCTTGCCTCAATGTGGTGCATTAAAAAAAATGAATGTTAAAAAGGAGTTGCGATGACCAAACGCATTTTATTCATTCTCATGCCAGAAAAATTTCAAGATAAAGAATTCAATGTTCCCTATACCATGCTCAAAGAAAAAGGATATGTCGTTGATATCGCAGGTCTTAAGCCTGGAGAGGCCGTTGGGGCTTTTGGTCTTAAAGTAACGCCAAATAAGGTAATTGATCAGGAACCATTTCCCGGTGGCTTTGAGCGATACGATGCCTTGGTGATTCCGGGTGGCCCAGGTTCAACAAAATATTTATGGGGCAATACGGAAGTGCAAAAAATAGTACGTTTGTTTCGAGAACATAATAAGGTGATTGCGGCCATTTGCCATGCCTGTGTAGTACCGGCGGAGGCTGGCATTTTAACGGGTAAAAAGGCGACTGTATATCCTACCGATGATGCTAAAGCAATTTTCCATAAACATAAAGTTACCTTTGTTGATGAAGGTGTGGTAAGATTGCCTGATGATAATATTATTACCGCTCAAGGGCCAACGTTCGCCTCAGATTTTGGGCAGGCTATTATCGAGATGGTTGAGAAAAAACAGTAAATAAGGATCTAGATGTCAGCACGAACAATGTTTGATCAAAGAGATATGCATCCCAAAACTCTCTTGCTGGGGGTGTATGCTCCTGGTAACCGTATGGGATCTGCAGAGTACTATTTTGAGGAATTTTTAAGTCTCGTAAAAACTGCCGATATTCAGTATGATGAGGTGGTTTTTACCAAGGTGCGTCAGCTTGATAACAACATGTTTTTTACTAAGGGGCGGCTTGAAGATCTTGCCAAACTTTGTGAAGAGCAAGGATTTGAGTATGTGGTGATTTCAGAGATTTTATCCCCGCTGCAAGAGCGTAACCTGGAAAATGTTTTAGACTGTCGTATTATTGATCGCGAACAGCTTATTCTCAAAATTTTTAAGCAATCGGCGCATACGTCTGAGGGTAAGATCCAGGTTGAAATGGCTGAGATTGAGTTTATGAAAACACGGACCATCGGTCGTGGTCGTGAGCTCGCGCAGCAATCGGGTATTATTGGTCCGATGCGTGGTCCTGGTGAGACGGAGAAAGAAGAGCTAAAACGTGTTTTTGCTGATAAGTTGCGTCAGGCGCGCAAGCGTTTGGAAACCCTTACGCGTGCTCGCGAGGTGCAGCGTAAGCAACGGTTAGAGAGTCATATCCCTTTAGTTTGTATCATTGGTTATACGAATGCTGGGAAATCAAGCTTGCTCAATCGGATTGCAAAAGGACATGTGTTGGCTGAAAACAAGCTTTTTGCGACGCTTGATACGACCACCCGTGAGCTTTTTATTGATGGGAAAAAAAAGGCGCTTATTTCTGATACGGTTGGTTTTATCAGTCAATTGCCGCATCATTTAATTGACGCGTTTCGATCGACCCTTGACGAATTGCGTTATGCTAATTTGTTGTTGCACGTTGTTGATGCCAGTTGTCCCGCCTGGGAAGATCAGATTGAAGTGGTGCATGAAACCTTAAAAGATCTCAACGTTTATAAGCCGATGCTCTACGTCTTTAACAAAATGGATAAATTGTCGCCTGAGCAGCATGCTGCTTTGATGCCACGCCTTATTTTGTATACGCCGCATGTGCTTATCAACACCATGAGTAAAGAAGCAGTCGAACCATTGGTGAACTACTTGCGATTGTATAAATTTTAAAGGAGTCGGGTTGATGAAAAAGATAATGATTAATGGATTTGGTCGTATTGGGCGTTCTTTTCTTCGCGCTTTGTTGTCAGATGAAAAAGCCAAGCGTGAGCTTGATGTGGTGGCTATCAATGTTGGTCCGAGCGATCCATCCGGTTGTGATTTATTATTCAAGTATGATTCGGTTATGCCAGAATTTCAGGGCGATGTTTCGTTTGTCGATGGTCATTTAGTGATACAAGATCAACGCATTAAAATATTATCTGAGGCAGATCCCGCTCAGCTTCCTCATACTGCTATGGGTATTGATTGGGTGGTTGAAGCTTCCGGTCGCTTTACCAAACGAGAAAAAGCAAATGCGCACTTGAATGCTGGTGCTAAGAAAGTTTTGATTACAGCACCGTCGATTGATGCTGATGTAACGATAATTCCTGGAGTGAACGATGCGGATTATCAGCCGCTAAGTCATAATTTAGTTTCTTTAGGAAGTTGTACGACGAATGCGTTTGCGCCTTTGGTGAAAATTTTAAGAGATCACTTTGGGCTGACGAATTGTTTGATGACAACAACGCATGCTTATACAAATGATCAGGTGCTGCTTGATGTTGAGCACAAAGATCCTCGCCGAGCTCGTGCTGCAGCTTTAAATATTATCCCTACCAAGACGGGTGCCGATAAGGTTATTACGCAGATTTTCCCTGAGCTTGAGGGGCGGATACAGGCGATTGCGGTTCGTGTTCCCGTTCCCGTATCTTCACTTATCGATGTAACCTTTGAGGCTAGTAAGCCGATGTCTGCGGAAGCGATTAACATTGCGCTCAAATATTCAGCAGAGCATGAATTCAAAAATATTGTGCACTACGAAGAATTGCCGCTTGTTTCATCTGATTTTATTGGGAATCCTCATTCGTGTATTATCGATAGCTTGCTGACGCGTTGTGTAGGAAATATGGGTAAGGTTTTTGCGTGGTATGATAATGAGGTTGGTTATTCAACGCGATTAAAGGATTTCTTGCTCAAGATTACATAAACGAGATGTATCAAAAATCTTGTTTCCTTGCTCCATCTTGTCTGCTAATTTTCTTGACAAGCTTTATAAAACTCGTCATTTTTTGATGAAGAATGAAAGACGAAAAAAAAGTAGTGAGTTCGGCCCGCAACGCGGGCCGCTTCTCGTATTGAAATAGATAAGGGTTGTATACATGGTCCATCATTTGGGGAGTTTGTAGGAATGATATTCGATAAAGACCTGTTAGTAACATCTTTTGGTGATGCCTCATTTGTATGCGCAGGCAAAGAACTTAAAAATCAAGACGTGTGGCATTTTTATCATCAGAACCAAGAGGTTTTTGTTGCCGTTGATAGTCGGCTTGTCAAAAAGAATGATATTTTTGTCGCTTTATCAGGGCAAACAACTGATGGACATGCTTTTTTAGAAGATGCTCTGCAGATTGGAGCTTCCGCATTTATTGTCAACAAGCACGATGAACGGGTGAAAATGCTTACGCCTGAAAGCGTTGGCAATCGATTAATTATTAAAGTTGATGATACCTATCAGGCTCTTATTGCGCTTACTAAGGCATGGCGAGCGCGCATGACATTTCCGGTGATTGGCATTACTGGATCTATCGGCAAAACAACAACTAAAGAATTGCTGCGAGCTATTTTCGAACGAGCGGGTCTTGATTTTTATGTTTCACTAAAAAATCAGAATACGTTTACCGGTTTGTGTATCAATCTTCTACGTGTGCCGCTTGATTGTGATGTTGCGGCTTTTGAGGTTGGTATTAGCAAGCCTGGTGAGATGGATGTCAAGGCTGATATTTTACGGCCAACATTAGGTCTTATAACCTGTATCGCTCATTCACATCTTCTTGATTTTGGTTCTCTTGCTACTATTTCCTACGAAAAACGTCGGCTTTTTAAGCATTTTACTGCGCAGGAGGTTGGCATTGTTTTAGGCGATCAACCATTGCTTACCGATGTGTATTACGCTCATCCTGTTGCAAAATTTGGATTTAAAACCAAAAACCAAGTTCAGGCGCGCAAGGTGAAGCATGTGGTTGCTGCTGATGGAAAAGCGGTGACAGAGTTTGTGCTCAAATGGTATCGTCAACGAGCGCTGGTAAGATTACAAGCTAATCATGTAGGGCTTGTGCAAAATGCTTTGGCTGCAAGCACTATTGCTTATTTTTTAAAGATTCCTTTATCGGTTGTTGTCGAGGCGATTCAGTCTTATACAAGTTTTGAAAATCGTTTTGAAACTAAAGTCATCAAAGGCGATCGTGGGGTTGTTGTAAGCGATTGTTATAACGCAAATCCAGAGAGTATGCGGGCGGCTATTCTTGCTTTTGATAAAATGGTTGCGAAGGGAAAAAAGATTGCGGTTCTAGGCGATATGCTCGAACTTGGTGAAAAAGAAGATTTTTGGCATCGCCAAATTGGCCGCTTGCTTGGAAAAACATCAACAATTGATGCGGTGGTGCTTGTCGGCGAGCGTTCTCGTATGATTTATAAAACGGCACCGTCATCATTAACAGTAGAGTGGACTGAAAATTGGCAGCATGCTCAAGAAAAGCTTGAGGCGCTGTTACCCGAGAAGGATGCCTTGGTTCTCGTTAAAGCATCGCATGGTATGACGCTCAATAATATTGTTGACGCGGTTACCGAGGGTTAATAAATTTCAATTAGCATAAGGTTTGGTGGAATGTGTCGTTCCATCATTATTTTGTTTGTATAAAATGCTTGTTTTTTCATGGTGCTGTGCTACCTTGTACTCGCACCATGTGTTTTGTGGTGTGCGTTAAGGTAGTTGTGAGTAGGCAAATAATTTTTATGAAAGGATTTATGATGAAAAGAATCGCCTATGCTCTTGCTCTTACTTTGAGTGTTGCTTCTGTTTGCGCAGAAGAGGCCGCTGTTGTCGCAGAAAATGATATTGTTCTTGCTCAAGAAGCTGCTGTTGAAACAAAAGCTCTTCCTCAAGACATTGTTGCTGAAACAAAAGCACTCACTAAAGAAGAAGCATCTCATGCAATTGCTTGGATTAAAGAACACAAGGCATTGACAATCGCTGTTGCATCAACCGTTGTTGCAGCTGTTGCTGTTGCAGGAACCATGTACTTTAGTCCAGCCGCTCGTGCTTGGACCATGAATGCATTGACAAAAACTGGTACGGGTATTGCAACCGCTACAAAAGCAACAGGTCATGGCATTGCAACGGCAGCAACAGCAACCGGCCATGGTTTTGCAACCGCTGGTAAATGGGTTGGTAACAAGGCTCAAGTTGGAGCAACCTACTATTGGAACCATAAAGCTTGGACAATTCCAGTGAGCGTTGTTGCCTTGCTCGTTGCTGGTTTTATGTCCTATGATCTTTACCAAGATACAGATGAATCATTCATCAAGACTTTTGTTAACAAGCTTACCGGCAAAGACGGTGCCATTGCTTAAATAGCAATTGCTTGTTTAAAAATTAAGGAGTCCTTTCGAGGGCTCCTTTTTTTTTGCTTTTTTTCCATGCTATAATCGGAGGCGTGATTATGAAGAGGAGATGCGATGAAAAAAAAGATGTTGCCGA
>CAZBUZ010000003.1:0-10035 GCA_964495205.1 uncultured Pseudomonadota bacterium
GCTGTGCAACCGCTTCATGTATTGGCGGCGGCACTTGAAAATGATTTTTGTACCTTAGGCTTTAAGTCATTAGGCACGAATGTTCAAGCTTTAAATACCGTGGTACAGCATGAACTTGATCTTCTGCCTAAGGTGCGAGGAGGACAGGTTGGCGCCGATTATTCATTGCAGACTTTTTTGAATGAATGTGACAAAGAATGTAAAAACTTTGGGGATGATTTTATTAGCCTTGATGTGGCCATGCTTACTTTTGCCAAGACTGGTACTTTGCCAAATGCAGTTACTCAAGCATTGCAGCAGGGTGGTTTTACCTATGAAAAAGCTTTAGCATGGGTTACCAAGATGCGAGGGGGACAAAACGTGAAAAGTCAGAATGCGGAAAGTTCTTATCAGGTTCTTGAAAAATATTGCCAAGATTTGACCCAGATGGCACGAGATGGGAAATTAGATCCCGTTATTGGGCGTAATGATGAAATTCGTCGCGTGGTTCAAATTTTATCGCGTCGAACGAAAAACAATCCTGTGCTTGTTGGTGATCCAGGCGTAGGCAAGACGGCAATTGTTGAGGGAATTGCTCAGCGTATCGTGAATGACGATGTACCAGAGAGCCTTAAAGGATGTAAAATTTTATCTTTGGATCTGGGTGCGCTTATTGCAGGGACAAAGTTTCGTGGCGAATTTGAAGAGCGGCTTAAAGCGATTTTACAGGCTATCGAAAAGCAAGAGCATGACGGCATTATTTTGTTCATTGATGAACTACACATGTTGGTTGGTGCCGGGGCTGCTGGTGGCGGTATGGATGCCTCAAATTTATTAAAGCCGGCATTGGCTCGTGGTGTTTTGCATTGTGTTGGCGCAACAACGGTTGCTGAATACAAAAAATATATCGAGAAAGATGCGGCTCTTGAGCGGCGCTTTCAGAAGGTTTTGATTGAAGAGCCTTCAATACAAGATACCATTTCTATTTTGCGTGGACTTAAAGAACGTTATGAGGTACATCATGGTATTCGCATTAAGGATCAAGCGCTTGTCAAAGCCGTTAATCTTTCAGCGCGGCTTATTCCTGACCGTTTTTTGCCAGATAAAGCAATCGATTTAGTTGATGAAGCCGCTTCAATGATCAAGATGGCCATTGATTCAAAACCTGAGGAACTTGATCAGCTTGATCGCAAAATTCGGCAGCTGGAGATTGAAAAAGTAGCCTTGACCAAAGAAAAGGATGAAGCATCTCAAGCTCGCTTGGCCGAATTGGAGAAAGAACTGGCTAATGTAAAGGAGGAAAATCGGAAACTTCTTGAAGAATGGCAGGCTGAACGTAAGCCGCTTGAAGAAATTCAAAAGTTTAAGGAACAGATCGATAATGCAAAAATAGCCTTTGCGCAAGCGGAGCGTGATGGTGATTTTACCAAGGCGTCAAAGATTAAATATGGCACCCTGGCCGAGCTTGAGCGAAAGTTGCAAGCCGAACAAGATAAACTCAAAAATCTCAAAACGCATCTTGTAAAAGAAGAAGTTGATGAGGATGATATTGCGGCGGTACTTTCTCGTTGGTTGCATATCCCGGTGGAAAAATTAAAAGAAGATGAGAGTCATAAATTACTTAACCTCGAAAAAGAATTACATCAGCGTGTTATTGGCCAAGAAGAGGCAATAACCAAAATTGCCAACACCATTCGTATTCATCGTTCTGGCATTGCCGATCCGAACAAGCCAATTGGTTCCTTTTTATTTCTTGGCCCAACAGGGGTTGGTAAAACCGAGGTTGCCAAGGCATTGGCAGAGTATTTGTTTAGTGATGAGCATAAGTTGATTCGCATTGATATGTCTGAGTATATGGAAAAACACGCTGTTGCCAGGCTTATTGGTGCGCCTCCTGGATACGTTGGCTATGAAGAAGGAGGTCAATTAACGGAGGCGGTACGGAAGCATCCGTATAGCGTTGTCCTTTTTGATGAAATTGAAAAGGCGCATCCAGATGTTTTTAATATATTTTTACAAATTCTTGATGAAGGACATTTAACTGATTCGCAGGGGCGCACGGTATCCTTCAAAAATTGCATTCTCATTATGACATCAAACCTTGGTTCCGATATTATTATGACCGCCGGGGAGATAACGACAAAGGTTCGTGCCGAGATTGAAAAATTATTACTCAAAAACTTTCGTCCTGAGTTTTTGAATCGCATAGATGAAACAGTTTTCTTCCGTTCATTAACGCAAGATGATATGGGCGGCATTGTTCATGTTCAGCTCGAGTTAGTTAAAGAACGACTCAAAGACAAGAATATCGAGTTAACCGTGACCGATGCTGCGGTGAGGTTTTTGTCTGAGGTTGGCTATATGAAAGAATTTGGGGCTCGGCCGCTTAAACGCGCAATCCAGCAGTATTTGGTCAGCCCTTTGGCTGTTGAGATTTTGAAATACCCTGATAAGAAAGTATTTAAGGTTGATATTAAAGATAGCAAGATGATCATAACGTGATGATGACTAAGCACATGGGTGTTTTAATCATCATTATAAAATCTTTTTCTTGGGGGAGAGGGGATGACGAAGCTATTGTTTGGCCTACTTGTTTTTTGCAGTCTAGGAGTAGGCCAGTATCCAACAATATGTTGTGCGTGGGAGGTGCCTAAAAAAAACAAAAAGGTAGTAAAAAATAAACACAAAAAGGATAAGAAGGTTTTACCTTTATGCCGTGCCTTTGATATTCATAACATCTTAGAGCTTCCAGACGAGCTTTTGGCCCAAATTATAGATCGCCCAGGTATTGATTTTTCTGTGTTGAATGTAACGTGCGAGCGTTTTAGGCGACTCATTTATTTTATAAGCGATTGGAAGATGCAAGCGGCTTTACGCCACATAGAAGAACGAGATCCGGAGTTTGATTTGTGGTTTTATGCACAAAACAGTACCTTTCAGCGTCGATTGTATTCATGGATGGATGGTTTAGCAAAATCATATGTTGATGAAGAAGCGCGAGAAATCTTGGAAGGGCTACCGGATACCGTTTTTAAGCGCCGTTACATTAATAAATGGTTTTACGTAAAGTATGGATGCTTTTTCCCTGAACAATCGTTTCTAGCGCAATGGATTGATCCTATTCGCTATGGCAATGCTGCCGAGCTCCGGTTTGATCAAAACTATTTTTTTGGGGTTCCTGCTGTGCGTGCAGATGAAATGTTTCAACTTGGTCTTGAGACGGTTTGCGCTTGTGGTTGCGCGGAAAGGGTCAGGCACATTTCTATTTCTTATGCTGCCATCACAGAGTTGCCGCCTTGCATAGGTGAGTTTCGTAATTTAGATTATCTCTGGATCTTTAATTGCCAACTTTCCCGCATGCCAAGATCCATTGGGAATTTGAAAAAATTACGTACGGCTTTTTTACAGGGCAATAGAATTGTTACGTTGCCGGATGTTTTTTATTCGCTTGCTCCGAACTGCTTTGGCTTGGGGGGAATTAGTTCTTTAGATTTGTCATATAATGACGATATGTCTGTGGATACCTATTTCAGGATTCAAGGCGCATTTAAACATTGCAAGCGACTTGCAGTACAATATCTTGTTAATTCTCGGCTTTTTTTTGAGGTCTTAGAAAGAGAAAGTCGCCCAAGGCGACGATAAAAGGGATGGTTGTTAACAACTGACGAGGAAATGGTTCCATTTCCTCGTCAGTTGTTTCAGAAGCTATTTCAACTCAGGAAAGAAAAATGAGATTTCGGTTTTTGCCGTCTCTGGGCTATCCGATCCGTGAACTGCATTTTGGGTTATATTTGTTCCATAGAGGTTTCTTATGCTTCCCTCAACGGCTTGTTTAGGGTCGGTGCTTCCCATAATGTCACGCCATGTTTTGATGGCATTGTCTTTTTCCAAAACCATAACAATGATTGGGCCACTCGTCATAAAATTGACCAGATCCTTGAAGAATGCTCGTTCCTTGTGAACCTCATAAAAATTTTCTGCTTGTTCTTTGGATAGATGTGTTTTTTTCATAGATAAAATAGTGAAACCTTCTTGTTCGATGCGGTCAATGATTTTCCCACTACTTTTTGCGCTGACGGCGTCTGGCTTGATGATCGCAAGGGTTCGTTCTGTTTTTTTACCAAACCCTACGATGAAATATATTTTTCTGATGACAAACGCTAGCGCAATGGCTACCGCGAATGCGATGATAACAAAAAACCATTTTGGGATGCGCATGATAAACCTTTCGTTAACAGGATAAGTCAATTTTTAAGGAGCAACGATTATGTCATAGATTAAGGTTTTGCTTGTTCGGTTGTCAATCATAATCAGCATCGGGTAAAAAAAAAGCGATCCGAATTTTCGGATCGCTTTTTTTGCTTTTTAGATGATGGTAGGTTAGATAATGGAAATCATTGGAGGTTTTTTTGCTACGCCCATCTTCTTTTTAGCGGCCGCTTTCTTTTTTTTAGGGGCAGCTTTCTTTGCGGTTTTTTTAGCAGCTTTCTTTGCGGCTGTTTTTTTCTTGGCTACCTTCTTTTTAGCAGCTACTTTTTTAGCAGCTACTTTTTTTGGAGCTGCTTTTTTGACGGTTTTTTTAGCAGCTTTTTTAGCAGTTTTTTTTACTGCTTTTTTTACCGCCTTTTTTTTGACTGCCATAGTCTCTCCTTTGGAAAAACTCCCTTTTTTTTTATGGACCATACGCTTTTTTAACGATACTCATGAACTTTGCGATCTCCCTATGGTTATTATCGAAACGTGATCGCGATTGCAATATTTTCGTGCAAGTTCATGTAATGTATCTAGTTTCAGTATAGACAAGGTCTCGGCCTGTTTGTCAAATAAATTAAAATTTAAATTGAACCTTTTTAAAAATAGAAAGGTTTGGGCTATGTTCATATTGTTTTCAAAAAGCTCTACAGATGAGGCGAGTGCAAGATTTTTAGCCATGGAAAATTCTTCCTGTGTAATTCCATTTTTTCCTAACTCATCCAATGTGTCAAGAATTAATTTTTTAGCTTCTTCTACCTTGTCTGCTGATACCAATGTTTTGATGAACATTAGTCCTGGCGCTTCGCGAGATCCATGGATAAGTGAGCCACCAATGGCATAAAAAAGGCCTGTTCTTTCTCGCAATTCGAAGAGACGAGAATTTGATGAACCTTGTGATCCACCGGTGAGAACAATATCGAGGAGTGCAAGATAGTTGAAGTTTTTATCGGTACGTGCCAGCGATGGTGCTGCAAATGCAACAACCACTTGGTCTCGAGGGGATGGAATATGGATTGATTGTGGCGTGCATTCGATAGGGTTGTTGATGTTTATAGGGTTCAGTGGTAAACCAGTCCACATTTGAACGTGATGCGTAAGAATTTCTTGTAAGTTATACGTATTAAGATTGCCCACAATGACAAGCGTTGCGGCTTCGGGGGTTATGAATTTTTGGTAACAGGCTTGCAAGTCTTGAGCGTTGATATTTTTAATGCTCTCAGGTTTGCCGATAGGAGGGCGGCTGTATGGGTGTTGTTGATACATAAGTTCGTGAGCTATTTGGTCAACATATTCGATGGGGGTATCCCAATATTCGGCCAATTCGTTGAGTATGTGGGCTTTGATTTTCTCAATATTTTGTTCTTTAAATGAGGGTTCGGTGAGCAGGTGTATAAGAAGCGCCAGCGATTTTTCAAAATCTTCAGATAAGCATTGGCATGCGAGGCAATCCCCCAAGAGGCTTATGAAGATGCCATTTGATTCAAGTAACTGGTTCAATTCCTCAGAAGAATATTGGGCAGAACAGTCTGTGAGTAAACGTAATAAGAAAAGAAACGCGCCTTCTCGATCGCTTGGATCATAGAGCGGATTAGCTTTTAGCTTCAGTACCATGGCGATGTTGGGTACCATTGGATTGTGGTGGTAGACCACTTCTAGTCCATTTGCAAGACGAAACTGTTCTGGTTTAGGATAGTCAAAAGCTTGAGGAGGCTCACAGACCAGATTGTGAATCCATTTTCCTGGCTCAATAGACGTGGTTCGTTGATGTTTGTTGAGGATTTCATTTTCAAATGTTTCTGTTTCTTGTTGTATGTTTTGGTAACGTTCAACATCGGCTTCTTGCATGGGTAACAAGTACCCTTTATGGCTTATGCGCGGGTTAAGATAGGTTTTAAAAAAAGTTTGGAGGTCATTTTGTGTTAGCTGTGCGATGCCGGTAAAATAGTCTTTCAAGAAATTTCCATTATGTGTTGCAAGGTAGGATGTACCGATAATGGCGGCTTGACGTTCTATATTTTCAAGCAAACTTGAATAATCAAATTGGGCCTTTTTGATTGCTCCATGAAATTCCCAATCTTCAATAGGTTCTGAGCAGAGTTTTTCTAGCTCTTCTTCAACTATTTTTTCAATAGTTGTGATGTTATGTATATTGCTTGGATAGTAAGAAATGCATAAAAGGCCTTTTTCAAAGAAGCTAATCAGTGAGCTGTCGATATCAATAGCCAGTTGTTCTTGGTCAACTAAGCGCCGATATAAACGCGAACTTTTACCGTTACCAAGAATGAGCGAAGCAATGTCATAAAGATAGTTAGCGCCTGCTATGGATCCTGGTATTTGGTACATGCAGCAGCACCATGGCGTGTTGATCTGTCGATAGATGGTGGTGTTTTGGCTTGCAAGATCATTTCGGAAAAAATGTTGTGGTTGTTTAATTGATTTTTCTGGATTTTTTATATGCCCAAAGTGTTTTTCTGTCGCGTTAAAAACGAGATTCGCTTCAATGTCGCCTACAACGACGAGTGTTGCATTACTTGGATGATAGTGCTGGTGGTAAAAGTTGAGTAGCTGTTCGCGTGTTAGATTACACAGATCATAATGAGATCCAACAACGGGGCTATGATAAGGATGTTCTGGCCACATGCTTGCCAGGATGGCTTCGATGAGATAGTTTTGGTAATCATCTCGGTACATGCGTAATTCCTCAATGACCGTTTTAACCTCAGATGCAATCATTTGTTCATCAAAACGTGCATGTTGCATGCATTCGGCAAAGATGCCTAATGCAACATCCAAGCAGTTACTGGGTAAACGAAATGTATAGCCAGTGTAATCATGCGAAGTAAAGGCATTGGCCGCTCCAGTTAGCTTGTGAGTTATTAAGTTGATGTCGGTTTCTGAGAGCTTCCTGGTTCCCTTAAAGAGCATGTGTTCAATAAAATGCGCAATCCCTTTTTGACCATATTCTTCGTCCTTTGCTCCAACCTTGTATAACAGATGTGCTTCAACGCGAGGGATGGTATGGCATGGCTTGACGAGAATAGTCATGCCATTTGTCAGGATTTTTTTTTCAGGCGTAAAATGGTTGAGGTTTGTCATATTTTTGCTTTCGAAGTTTGTGTCGTAATTGTAAAAAAATGTAATTCAGGATAAGCTCAATGCCAGTTTATTTTTTGTGTGAAAAGGTTTGAGCACGATGTTAAAGCGTATCATTAAAACGATAAAAAATAGTAACGTTTTTAATTTTTTCTTAAAAAATCTTTTGTATGGCATCGTTCGCGTGCTCATCGCAACCTATCGTGTGCGCGTGACCTATGGGCCAGGGATTAAACAACCATTGCTCTCCAATGCAGGCGTTTTTTATTTTTGGCATCAGCAAATCATTGCTGGTATGACTTTTTTTTTCAAAATGAATGCTACTGGGCATTGTATTGCAAGTCCGAGTGGTGATGGGAAAATAGCGGGTTTTTTGTGCCAACGATTAGGCTTTTCTGTGCTTTATGGTTCGTCGAACAAGGCCTCGGTGCAATTGGTTCGGCAGGCTTTGCAGGTGCTTAAGACAAGTCGCCAGCTTTGCATTATTGGTGATGGATCCCGAGGTCCTGCATTTCAATTGCAAAAGGGGGTACGTTATTTGGCTGCAAAGGCGGCTGTGCCGGTGGTGTTTGTTGATTGTTCCTCTTCAAAACATATAACTTTTGCCAAAAGCTGGGATAAATTTCAGATCCCATTACCCTTTAGCACGATTAACGTGCATGTGCATACGCCAGAATATGTTACTGAGGCGTGAGCATGTATGCTACAGTTCGGCTTCTCAATGGCTTTGAAAAAACACTTTGGTATCAGATTCCTGATGGCTTAATGCCGGCGGTTGGTGTTGGTTCCTTGGTGCGTGTTCCATTGCGTAATCGTCATGAATCGGCGGTGGTGGTGACAATGATGTCATCCCTGCCCGCTGCGTGCACCTTTGATGTTAAAGCAATTGCGGGACTTGAGCCATTGCCAGCAGATAGTCATTATCAACAATTTATTGAGAAAATAGCACGATTCTATATGGTGCCTCCCTTGCATTTTTACGCGCGAGTTAGCTCATTTTTAAAAGATAAAAAATGTCAGGAGGTACTTGGCCCGACCGCAGATGCGACATCGAGTTCCCCAAGCAATGTTGTTACCTTGACGGCTGAGCAGCAGTTTGTTGTTGATTATGTTGAACCGTTTATCCATCAGCCCGCTTATGCTCCAACCTTGGTTCATGGCGTGACAGGGTCAGGTAAAACTGAGGTCTATAAAAAATTAATAACCGCGTGTATGGCTGAGCAAAAGTCTGCACTTGTGCTTTTGCCCGAGGTTTCACTCAGCCTCCAGTTTGAGCATTTGTTTAAGAAACAGTTGCCTGAGGTGGCTGTTTTTGGATTCCATTCCGCTACGATGTTAACCGAAAAACGGGCATTGTGGGCGGCGCTGCTCGCGGGCAGGCCAGTCTTGGTTTTGGGTGTGCATTTACCGGTGATGCTTCCTATTGCTAATCTTGGGCTGATTATTATTGATGAGGAACATGAACAGGGTTTTATCGAAAAAAAACATCCCAAAATCAATAGTAAAGAGGTTGCCTTATGGCGGGCGCATGTCTACGGTTTGCCTATTGTGCTTGGTTCTGCGACGCCATCTCTCACGTCGCTTTCTAATGTGCGGCAGGGGCGGTGGAAGTTTTTTCAGATCAAAAAACGCTTTGCTGGGGCTTTCCCGACGATTCAGAAGGTTTTATTGCAAGAAAAGGATGGCAGGCGTCGTAAAAACTTTTGGTTATCGCGCGAGCTTGAAGAGGCAATTAATGAGTGTTTGGCAAATCGTCAGCAGGCAATTATTTATCTCAACCGCCGTGGGTATAGTTTTTTTGTGCAATGCAAAAATTGTGGACTTGTTTTTGAATGCCCACATTGCTCGGTCAGTTTGACCTTACATGTGGATGGTGGTCAGATGTTGCGTTGTCATTATTGTGACTTTCGCAAGGAATTACCAGCGGTATGTCCCGAATGCCAAGCCGGTCAAAAACAATTTCTAAAAAAGGGATTAGGGACTCAACAAGCGGTACAGGTTTTTAAAGAAATTTATCCCCAGGCACGCATTGAGCGTGCTGATTTGGATACGACAAGCAAAAAACGATCATGGAAGCTTACCGTTGAACAATTTGAAAAAGGTGAGATTGATATTTTGATTGGTACGCAAACGATTACCAAAGGATATCATTTTCCTGGCGTAACGCTTGTTGGCGTTTTGTGGGCCGACTTAAATCTGCATTTTCCGTTGTTTAATGCGAGCGAGGTAACATTGCAGCAACTTATCCAGGTGGCGGGGCGTGCGGGACGTCAGCATAAGGGGAGCCGTGTGATCGTTCAGGCATTGAGAGATCATTCCATTTTTAATTATCTTAACGAAGAATCATATATCTCATTTTGTGATCGAGAGTTTGCGCAACGTAAAGAAATTTTTTATCCGCCGGCATGTCGGTTGGCGCACGTAGAGTTGCGTCATGCAGATGCATCTCAAGTTGATGCGGATGCCGATGCGTGTGTGCAATTTTTGATACAGTTTTGTTTAGAAAAAAACTTATCGGCTCAGATTCTTGGTCCTGCACAGCCACTTATTGCTCGAGTGCAAAACGTTGAGATACGGCAAATTTTTTTAAAAGCAGGCAGTTTTGCGGAGGTGCATGGTGTGTTATCTGCTCTTGATCGCCAGCAGTTTAAAAGTTCTTTATTCATTGTCATGAATAGTTAAAAATTATTATGAAAAAGTAAGGTAAGA
>CAZBUZ010000003.1:10045-14288 GCA_964495205.1 uncultured Pseudomonadota bacterium
TGCGGCGGAGTGGTAAGAGATGAAAAAGATCGTATTATTATTATTATTATCGATAGGTTGTATTTTTGTCCCTGCAAAAGCCATGCTTGGGAATGTTCCTGTGGTTAGGGTGCCTTCATTAGCGCATAGGGGTTTTTGCAATGTTATTCAAATGAATCTTGGATTGATGTTTTCTGATATAAACGCAGCTCAAAGGGCTCTTGATAGGTTATCGCTTGATTTGTCGCATTTAGAGAAAATGAATGCAATAGCTCAAGTAAATGATCTTTTTAAAGTACTTCTTGATTTGAGGGATCTGATTCCTCATCATGTTCGTAGTGTTGTTAATTCTCCTAATGGGCATAATAGTTTATCGATATATTCAATGGATGATGCTTTCGTTGAGGTGTGTTTTGTCATATACCGTCTATACGAGGCCGCCTACATAAGATATTTGAGGCTTACCGCATGGTTATTAAAGCATTTTTGCAATGATGTTGTAACAATTAAAGACCTTGACGGCGCGCGCTATCAATTTGATCTTATTTCCCAGGACGGGACTCTCGCTGTTCTATACGATGGTTTTGACGTTTCATTTCCAGCGGCAGAGGTTTTTTTGCAAGTTTTTCACTTTTTAGAGGCAAGCGACCAAGTAATCAAACGAGTGGCTGACGCTTACAATAAGGTACATTGTAATTTGATGAGCTATAAAGAACGCGCCTTGAGGCTTCGTTGAATTGCTGTTCCTAAAAAATTTTCAAGGTGAATTTGCGCGCTTCTTCTGCGGCAGGATCATCTCGAAGTGGCTCTTCAGCTTTGTCTTGAGCTGAGGCTTGCACATTTTCTTTTGCTTTGTGGCGTCTTGCCCCTTTGTTTTCTCGCGTTTCATGGTGTGCTGTTGATTGAACAGCTTCGGCAAGCGGTTGGCTTGGTACCTCTTCGTATATGGTGAGGCCTAATCCTTGATGTTCTTGAAAACCCAGCTCAATAATTTTATCAATGAGGTCCATTGTTTTGAGGCCGATCTCTGCCGCTTGATGGAAGAGGCAGGTTGCTGGCGTCAATGCTGGAAGGGTATTGAATTCCAGAATGACAACGCGTTCTTGGCCGTTAGGACTTTGTTCTGCTGTTTGGTAGAAACAGTCGATGCGGGCATACCCTCTACATCCAATGGTGGTGTAGGCTTTTTTCATGGTTTCTTGAACTAACTCAATTGTTTTTGCGGGCAAACGAGCTGGCGTTTGATTTTCTCCTGCACCAGGGAGGAATTTTTCTTCCATGGAAAGAATGCCTTTGTTGGCAACAACTTGTGATGGCGGGAGGGCGATAACCACGTCATTACCGATTACGCCACAGGTGAGCTCAATACCTTGAATGAGTTCTTCAATGAGAACCGCCTTTTTGCCTGAGGTGAAGAAGCTATTGATTTTTTCATATAACTCATCAGCTGTTGTTGCTTTTTGGACTAAGACGCTGCACCCATCGTCGTGTGGTTTGAGGATAACAGGATACATTAAGTTTGGCAGATCGGTACAAAATTGTTCTTTTTCAGTATTTGATGTTGCCAGCCAGGTGTCTTGGTTGAGGAGATGTGATTGCGGGACCGCAAAACCTTGTGAACGAAGAAAATTATTTGTTCGATATTTATCCATGCACAATGCGCTCGCCAAAACCCCAGATCCATTGTACGGCAAGCCGAGCATTTCAAGGGTCCCTTGTACTGAACCATTTTCCCCCTTGCCTCCATGTAAACCTAAGAAAACAAAGTCACAAATGGCGGGTAGGTCGTGCCAATGGATTTGCATATCCTTGGTGACTGCGGCGGCTATTTCACGGGTTGAGTTTTTAATGAGCAATTTTTGTGAAAGCCGGAAGAGTTCCATATTTTCATTGATGAAAACAGGGGTGATTTCGTACTTTTGCGGAGATAATTTGTAGCAGACATTTCGGCCTGATTCTAATGAAATTTCTCGTTCGTTTGAGCTGCCGCCAAGGAGTACTACAACACGTGTTCTTTTCATTCCATTGGCCATTGATAGCTCCTCTTCTTCTTGCGTTTGATGTGACGCGGTTGCAGCAAGCCCATAGGTTACCAATTCGTTTTCAATCAAAAAATTAATGAGCCTGGTGTGGCTCATGCCTATTTCAGCAGCCTGGTGAAATAGAAAGGTTGCTGGCGCCATGCCGGTGAGTGTGTTGGGATCCGTGAGGAGTATGCGTCCGTCGTTAGCTAAAAAACCATCAATGCGCGAAATGGTGGCAAACTCAAGGAGGTTTGATGCTTTGATGCAGCTATCGATTATTTTTTGTGCGTCTTCTGCTCTAAATGGTGCTGGCGTTATTTTGGTAGCGCGACCCGGCATATATTTTTGTTCATAATCAAAAATGTCAGTGTTTTGTTCCGGGATGACTTGGGTGAGGGGGAGCGGTATCCATTCTTTAGTAATGCTGCCATTGACGTTTGTGACTTTTTGTAAAAGAACACAGACAAATTCCATGCCATCAATTTTTTCTTCGATGATGACATCTTGGGTTTTGCGAGGGTCAATGGTGCCGGCTTGTTTGATGGTGGCTATGAGTTCTTCTTGTGTGTGTGCGCAGGCGATGCCGAGACTTGAACCTTCGTGTGATGGCTTGACGATAACAGGTACCGCAACATTTTGTTGTGCCAACCGTTCAACGATTTCTTCTTTGGTTATTGTTTTTAATTCATGCGCGCGTATGGTAATGCCACGAGCGATGCCGATGCCATGCGTTTTGAATAGTTCTTTTTGCATGACTTTGTCCATGCCAAGTGCGCTGCCAAGAACCTTGGTGCCGAGGTAGGGGATGCCGAGGACATCAAGCATGCCTTGCAGTGTTCCATCTTCTGCGTAGCGACCATGGACGGCGATGTATACAAAATCGACCAGTGACTTGAACTCGTCCCATGAAATTTTTTTTGCTTCTCCATCAAGCCGCTGGCGAAAGTCTGAAATTTTACCACGGTGAAGAAAATGCCACGGGAGGAGGTAAAGCTCGCCATCCTCTGTTTGAAAGATTGGTTGAATGTCGTATTTGTTTGTGTCCAGATGGTCACATATGGTGCGCCCAGAGTTGAATGAGACTTCGCGTTCAATGGATTTGCCGCCCATAAAGACGCCGATTTTAAGCTTTTGAATGGTTTGAGCTCCGAGCATTACCAACCTTTCACGGTATTTTTATTAATGTTCAATCACTAGCCATCTTATTTTATTAAAGAAAACGGATTAAGTTAATACAAAAAAGGGATAATGGGGTGTATTTTTAATCGTGGTTGTGTTTGACTATTTGTCTTATTTGGGTAAGATATTGCTGGTTATCTTTCTCCAACGACCGAAAAAGGTAAACTGTGTTCGGGAGAATCTAACTATACGGAAGATTTCGTTTTTGCTCGTGGCGCTGAATATGTACCAGATCATCGATTTGTACGTTGAAAACATTTTAAAAGCAAAACATTTACGCCCTTGTTCTAGAACAAGGGCTTTTTCATTGGCTGAGTCGATAAAGCTTTTTAATCGCATCTTCTGGGTTATTCGATGAAAAAATTGCTGAGGCTACGGCGCATGTCTCAATGCCCCTACGTGAGAGCTCAGCGATGTTATGGGTACTGACGCCTCCGTCAATTATCAACGCGAGTGATGGGTTATGTGTTTTTTTCAATTGCGTTAGGCTCGCAATTTTCTCCATGACATGGGGAATGAATGGTTGTCCCGATGCCCCTGGGTTGACTGACATAATGAGTAGTGTATCGAGTTGAGCAAGGAATGGTTGAACAGCAGCTGCCGGTGTTTCTGGGTTAAGTGCCATGCCGATTTGACAGCGCATGTTTTTTATTGTTGCGATAGCAGCATGGATATCTTCGGTATTTTTAAGCGCTTCATAGTGGAAAGTAATGCAATCGATTTCGCGTGGTCTGAGTTGAGTTGCTATGGCGGTTGGCTGGCTGACCATGAGATGGATGTGCAGTGGCAGATTTGTTTTTTTTGCGATGGCATTGCTAAAAATTGGTCCCCAGGTAAGATTGGGAACCAAGTGCCCGTCCATGATATCGATGTGATACCCATCACAGAGCACATCAAATTTTTTGAGTACCGCTGTTATGTTAAGAATGTCAGCAGAAATAAGCGAGGGATAGATTTTCATGGCCCGTTCTCCTTTTTTAAGGGGCAACAACTTCTCCCATTTTTATGACGGTTTCAAATCCTTTTCCTGAGCTTTCGATAAGTGATGCTTTCGGTTCTAT
>CAZBUZ010000003.1:14419-32297 GCA_964495205.1 uncultured Pseudomonadota bacterium
GGAATAATGAGGATGGTATTAAACTGTTCGGTGTGGAATTTTATGATGTGACGTTCATTACTGATTAACGGCTGATAACCTGATTTGTAAACGAGGGGGTTTACTGAGTCAAAGCGGCCAGAAATGGTGATGGGTGCCTCGGCTATGCCATTTGTTGGAAAATGGAAGCGATGGTAGTCGTAGGGGGCGAGCCTGAAAATGATCAAGGTGCCGCCAGCATACTCCTCGGCAAGTTGTTCATCGTGTAAAAATGTTACAAGGTTAAAGGGAAGTTCTTTGACAAAAAACGTGGCCCTCGGTGTAATCGTTGGTATAACAAATACCTTGCTGTCTGCCGGGCTGATAAGTGTTTTAGGGTTGTTATCAATGGGGCGTTTCCCCGGTTTGAGTTTTCTAATAAAAAAATCATTAAACGATTGATAGCCCCCGCGGGGTTGCTCAAAATCGTCAATTCTGATGTGGTGCTTGGCTACGAACTTGGCAATTTTGTGTCGGCTTGCGCGACTGTTTTGATAGAAACCATAGAGCTTATTTACAAAACGATGATTGACAAATGGCCGAACGGCTTTGCCGAGTGCCGTGGTATATAAAAATGATATGCCGCCTAATCCATCGGTTTGCTCATCGACTAATCGTCCATTGTCGAGTATTTGAGTGGGTTTACAAGAAGATAAGGTTTGTTTTTGGGTTTTCATGACATCATTTCGTAGTGGGTTGATACATGTGGGGGTAAGGCTGTTTGTTAACAAGCATAGGCCGAAAATAGCCTTGTTAATGTTCTTTTTCATGGATTAAGTATAGCATATCTATTAAAATCGGCCAGCCGGCAGTTAGAATATGCATTCTTAACTGCCAACTGGCCGTTGGTCGATGGACAGGGTAAGTTAGCCGAGATTGAGGTTTTTGAGCGTTTCTTGATGTAATATTTCAAATAGTTGGGGTAATTCTTCGTTGGTCAGCGCTTTAAAAAGCGAAAAAAGTTCGTCTAAAAATATTTTGCCATCGGTCTTATTCGATAATGTTTGGGCTATAAAATTTTCTTGTTTTTTTATGGTCTTTAATGTTGATGCTGCCTGTAGATAAGCATAATGAGGGGCGAGAAATAAGGCCTTTTCTGTTGGTGTTAATGTGTTTAAAAATGATAGGGTCGCCTTGATTGCCGTGGATACGGTTCCAAGAATGCCGGGATTTCGTTTCTGGGTTTTTTCAGATAAAACGGCGGCTGTTTGAAAAATCGATCCTAAAAGATGGCAAGCCGCTTGTTGTTTTTCTTGCTGGGTTTGAGCTCCGATGGTATTTCCTGCGTGAGCGCATGTATTGGCTACACTATTTAAAAAGGCTGCCGTGTTAAATTTTCGGTTAAGTGGTGCTGCTTTTTTATGTGGATTATGAAGTGTGTGACCTTTGCTTTGCGCTATCCCAATAACAAGAATAAGCCATAAACCAATGAGCATTCGTATCGGTTGTGTGTTGAGCATGCTACCCCCTGAGTTTTGCGTGGGTAATTTTTTATTTCTGCTCACAGTATAGAAAAGGTTATATGAAAATCGGTATGTTTTTTTTAAAAAGGTCTTTTGGCGTGGATTCAATAGGCTTATTGTTTTTCCAAGAACCCATCAGCCGACCATGGATGAGTGAAGTCTATATGGTCATCGATCATTGGTTCATGGTTAACGAGAATTGTGATGAATTTGATTGGTAGCCCTGTGCTTTTTAGTGTTTTGCAGAGGCTTTCGATGAGCATTAGTTTTTTGAAAATTGACCATTCTTTCCAAGAGAATGGTTGATTGAATGAGAGGTATGCTTCTTGCTCTGCTGGTGAAAGAACCACCGATTCTATGGCGACAACGGGGTCAATAAGTTTTTCATTTTTGAGGTAGCCAAGCCATGTGTTGATGATTTGTTTTATATTTTCTGCGTTTTTATTGTGTCGCCAGATAACGGTTGCTTTTTCGTGATGCATTTTTTCTCGTTTCCACCAAAAAAACGTGACATCTTTTTTGAAGACCGTTTCTTTTTTGGCGGCAATGGCCTCATTTTCATGCGTGTTGAAGGTCCATTGGATAATGAGCCACTTGCGTTGAATAAGAAAAAAAATGGCGCCGATGGTGCAGGCTATGAGGGTTAGGGTAAAAACAATAGGCTTTTTTTTCATTGTTCGGCTAATTTGATGATGAACACGAAGTGGTTGAGGGTACCCTTAAGTTTCTAATATCGATCTTCCCGCTGGGGCTGATGCGGTATGAGTCTTCATCCATGTGGTGGGTGGAAAATTCAATGATTGCAGCATCCGTGAGTGCGGTGAGGCGATGGAGCATGTTCGGTTTGATGTGAATGATATCGCCAGGATGCACAAGATGTTTTTCTGCTGCGCCTTCATATTCTGTTTCCAAGTACAGCGAACCAGAAAGGACATAGAAAGTTTCATCTTTGATTTTGTGATAATGCATAGAAAAATGATGCCCCTCCTTGAAGACAAGTTTTTTGCCGCAGTACTTGTCATTGTTGACGATCCATTCCTCATGTCCCCATTCTTTTTTTACCCAATTGACGAGTTCTTTTTTGCATGATTCTTTAAGCATCTGTCATCCTGTTAAATAGGTTAAGGCTGGTCAATCTGACCAGCCTTTTTATTAAAGTTCAATTCCTTTATAGTTCTATAATTAACCGGGCATTCTGTCAAATTTATTTTATCGAGCAGCTCTTGCGTAATGAACGCGTCCTAGTGTTCCACACCAGGCTGCATAATCCTCAAAAGACAGTGGGGATTGGATTTCATCTTCTGCCAAGCTGCGTGTTGTTCCTGGAGGGTTAAGAATAACCGCTTCTTTGATGAGTTGTTTTACCATTGGATCAATGGTTCCATCTGCCTTGATGAGTCCGTTGGCTTGGAGCGTTTCGATTTGTTCTGCGGTTAACTGAGCAGGTTGATCATTGCAAATTTTTGCAAGAACGGCAAGCGCTGGACGTGCAATGGTATAAACTTTTTGTATTTTGTCTAAAACATCGCGCGCCTGTTCGTTGGTGACGAAGACGCCGGCGATTTGCAAGCCGATAGGAATAAGTGCGTCGGCAATTTTTTCAGTTAAGCCAAGGCAGCGAGAGCAGCATTGACCTGCCATAAGATTCGTCGTTGTTGAGCATGCAACGGCGAGCGTGCCGATAGCTAGAAAACACTTAGCAAAACCCTTCATAATAAACTCCTTTTTATAAGGGTTGGAAGAGAATAAAGGAACTTTTTGCTGAAATTATTTTCAAAAAATTAAAGCGATAATCCTTTAGTTTCCGGTTGCATGTCATTCTGCATGGTGGCAAGTTGTGCTTTTTGCAATGTTTTGATGAACAAAATAACGCTGTCGAATGTTTGTTTGAACCAATAGGCGTACTTTTCTGGTTTGTCGATTAAATCGCGAGACAAGCGTTCAAGCGATATCCAGCGGTATGCTTCGACTTCCTCTGGATGCGGACGTGGCACATCATAGCAAAAACCGACAAGTACATGACCAAACTCATGTTCACAAATATGCGTTTTTTCAAAATTTACTTGATATTGAATAGTGAAGGCCTCTTGAAGTGGGCAGTCTATACCCATTTCTTCTTTGAGCCGGCGATGTGCGGCATCCATGGTGTTCTCTCCTGGACTTGGATGACTAGAACAAGCATTACACCAGAGCCCGCCTGAATGAATTTTACTGTGATGACGTTTTTGAAGGAGCATATGATTATTTGAGTTGACGATAAAAATGCCAAAAGATCGGTGTAGCACTCCTTCGGTGTGAGCTTTGATGAGTGATTCTGTGCCGATTTCTTGACCTTCTTGGTCTACTAAAATTACTTTGCGTTCCATGAGGTGCTCCTTGCCTTTAGATGGTTTGATGTGTTATAGATGAGCTCGATTATGCTCTCATTTTTACGTACTCTTATGGTAAATGTCAAATGTGTTGTAAAAAAAAGCTAAGAATTTGAAATTGTTTGATAAATCTTATGCAAAGTTGGTTCAAACCAAGCGGTAAAATTGTTCGGTTGTGACTGCAGTTCTTGTAAAATTTTTTCCTTTGGCTCCCAACGAATTTCGTCGATTTCTTGTGGGTTGGGCATTGGGGCTCCATCAAAAAAACCATAGAAAAGATGATCAACCTCATGTTCTATAAGGTTTGAGGAAGTTAAATGAGCATGATACGTGATGACGCCTGCGGGAGATAGTGGGCAGTGGATGCCCGTTTCTTCAAAAAGTCTTCTTTGCGCTGCTGCAGGTGTTGTTTCACCTGGGCGTGGATGACCGCAGCAGGTGTTTGTCCACAGTCCTGCTGAATGATACTTCGTGAGGGCGCGTTTTTGCAAAAGTAATTCTTGGTGTTGATTAAAGATAAATACAGAAAAAGCACGATGGAGAACGCCCGTGCGATGTGCCATGAGCTTTTCTTCTTGACCAATTGCCTGATTATGTTTATCGACGGTTATGACAAATTCTTTCATAGCGTTATTTTTTGTGGCCATGGATCCTTCATTGCTGTTGACCAAACCTTGTTCATAGGATCAAGAACAAGTTGGTTTTGTGCTACGTGGAACCAAAAGCTTCCTTTTTCTGTTAGATGGTAACTATTATCATTTTCTGTGCAAAACCCTAATGCTTTTATGATTTTGAAAAGGGCGTTAATTTTTTTGTTGTTGTAGCCGAATCGATTGCGTAGCTCTTGCTTGTTGATAAAGGTATTATAAAATTGGCAATAAAGCCAGTGGTAGTTGGTCATTTCTTCAGAAAAATTCATGGTAAGTGCAATCGGGAGCTTTTTATTGAGACACGTTGCTATGTACACTTTGACAAGAAATGTGTTGAGATAAAATAATCCAGGGATATGAGAACCCGCGCTTGCTCCTAGCCCCAAATAGAACTCACGTCCTATTGATGAGTATCGAGGTGTATTTCCCCGCTTGAAACTCCACAATGAAACCTGCTCAAAGCCGTTCTCATGACATACTTGATATATTGCTCGATACATGGATCGGCGCGTAGAAAATGATGGTTTATTGATTGTTGATAGTTTTAGATATTTGCCCGCGATGGAGTAAGGGAAGGTTAGTTGAGGATAGAGTGTGATTTGATTGACACCCGCATTAATTGCTGCTTGAACGTCTTCAATGGCATCTTGTACTGATTGATTAGGAAGGCCAAAGGTGAGGTCGAGATTAACCGTTTTAAAATTGTATGCCAAAAGGCGTTCAATGATTGGGTAGAGGATTGGTGATTTATAGTCACGGCCTATAAGGCGCAAGTATTTATCATTAAAGCTTTGTATGCTCACGCTGATATTAGTAACGCCATAATCAGCGAGTTTTTGTATTGCATGTTCTCGGTTGGCAAGATCCGAAGGGTTCGTCTCTACGCATATGTTATCCAATACCTTGAAGCGATTGCGCAGGTGGTTAAGGATGCTTTCCAGTTCATCAATAAATGTTGTTGGGGTTCCTCCTCCGATGTAGAGCGAGGGAACATCTATGTTGCCAAATATGCCATGATAGTGATCAATCTCTGTTAATAATGCTTTGAGATATGGCTGCGCAATGTTTTTATCATATTTAATTTTGTTATAAGGACAATAAGGACAGATGCTCTTGCAAAATGGTATATGAAGGTAAAGATCAATGGCATGCAAGCGTGGAAATTTGATGGACGGTGCTCTGTTGATCGGTGTTAAGGTAAATGATTCTGAATCTTTGATGAAGAAATTCCTGAGTAATCGCGCGACCTGTTTACGCATGTGCTAATCCTTATTGTGTTGAACTGAGTTCTTGCAGCGCTTGTTCTGTGCTCGAGAAAACAAGGCCCTTATCTTTAAGATTTTTAAATTCATTACTTTCATTGAGCATTTTTGCAATAAAAGGTCGAGGGCTGGACACGGCAACGATTTTTTTTAATTGGTGTAGATGATTTACAATTTCGCTAAAAGCTTCAACGCCGTCAAGATCAATAAAATGCAGTCCGCGTAGGTCGATGATAATATTTTTGTAATATTCCGGTGTTTGTTCAAGTTGCGCGATATGTGATTGTGCATTGATATAGGCAAGCTGTCCTTTTATGGCGTAGACAAGGGTCTCTAGCGCTGGTGTTGGTGTTTCTTGTAATTTTTCAGACACTATTGAGCTGGGAATGGTTGGAACTTGTGCTGCGGATGTTTGCAACCGAATTTCTGGCAATACGGTGCGTAATTCGAAGTGCCCTTGCGAAATTTTTTCCATAAAAATAAGCATGCCGATGGTTGCACCAAGAAGAAGCCCGACAATCGGATCTTCATAAATAGTGATAAAGGCGACGAAAAGAGAGACAATAAAGTTTTTTTTATCGACTCGGTACATGCGGGTAAAGTGTTCTTTTTCAACCATTTTGATCGAGACGAAGACAAGCATGGCAGCGATTGCAGCGAGGGGGATATATTTAAAAAAGCCAAGAAATAGAAATGAGATGAGTACGATGCAAATGCTGCTGATAGTGGCGGCGATTTTATCGGTTGCCCCGGTTTTGATGTTTAACGATGTTCGTGCAAGCGCTGCCGTAGCTGGAATTCCTCCAACTACGCCTGAAACGAGATTAGCCAAACCAAGGCCAAACATTTCTTGCCGCTTGTTGTGTTTTGTTTTGGTGACGCCATCGGCAATGCGCGCAGAAATCATTGTTTCCAAGATGGCAACAACAGCGATGGTGAGGGCCGGAATGACCAATGATGGCGCGAAGTGAAAAGCGTGAAATTTGAAGAGCATTGGACTGATCGTTGGGTATTTTGATTGCAAGGTTTGTAGGCTAAAGGGGAGCCATCCTACTGATGATGCTGCACCGATTGCGATAGCAATGGGCGCAAGGATTATTGAGCCAGGGATGCGCGGCGTGAGCTTAACAAGTATGAAAAGTGTTGCCAAAAAAATGATAAAAAAAGCGAAAGTAATCCAGGATGCCGATGAAAGGTTACTTAATGATTGATAGACGTTGGATAAGAGTTTTTCTTGTGGAACGAGATCTGTTAACCCAACGGCCGCGTTTATTTGATTGCATATGATGGTTAGCGCGACGCCCAGGATAAATCCATGAATAGTACTTGCAGGGAAAAAGATGAGGTATTTTTCGAGTTTAAAAAGATAAGCGACAAAAATAAATACCCCAGTCAAAATTGCGAGTGTAGATAGAGCTCCTTCTCCATGGCCAATTGCATAGGACGATAGGATGCCAGAAAGTGCACCGGTAGGTCCGATGATATTGTAATTGCTGCCGCCGAAAATTGAAGCAATTAATCCTGCCCAAATCGCGGTGATGATACCAACAACAGGATTGGCATGTGACGCAACGGCTAAGGAAACAGCAAGGGGCATAGAGACTAGTGAAACCGCAATGCCAGCTTGCCAGTTGGCTTGCAATTTACCGAGAAAAGATGAGGGGATCATGAGAAAAATCCTTTTTAGAGAATTGCCACAATTCCCAAGGCAACGATGCCTTTAGATATGGAATAGCGGCTACTGAAAACAGTTTTCTCTTTTTATTCTACTCTTCGTTTATACTTTGACAAGACAAAAAGGTTATGGTTTTTAGAGCGATCACATTGTTTTTTTGGTGCCATCGAGATTGTTTCAGTTTGAATTTTTTCAGGGTGATAGGCTTTTTTTCTCTCTATTTATTATTTTAAATGGTTGATTTTTGAAGACTGATTTTTTTAGAATAACCTGAAATGAAATTATTTGGGTGTTGAATATAAAGAATATTAGCTTGTAAGCATTAATTTACTGGCGCATCCAGGCGTAGTAGCCCAACGGGCGAGGCCTGGTGGAGAGGGTGGGATTCGAACCCACGATTCCGGTTTCCCGGAATAACCGCTTTCGAGGCGGTCGCTTTCGACCACTCAGCCACCTCTCCGAGACTTGAAAGATATTGAAATGTTTTTTAATTGCTATTTATTGTACATTAAATTAATTTTTGATGTAAGCAATTTTTCATGTTATACAATTTGGGGATTGGGCAGCAATTTAAGATTTGAAAATTTACGAGGTCAATAAAGGAGTCAGCTATGTCAGTGTTTGATATCAGAGCGATTGTACTGGCAGCAGGAAAATCGACACGTTTTAAAACTAATAAAAGCAAGTTGTTATTTAATATTTGCGGTCGAACGATGATTTTGTATCCGTTGAAAGAGCTCGAGGAATTAGGAATTCCCGTGTCTCTTGTTCTTGGTCATCAGGCAGATGCAATTAAAAAAGAAATCGAATGTGTGGGCGTAAAAAATATCTCAACGGTTCTTCAAGAGCAGCAGTTGGGTACCGGGCATGCCGTTGCCTGTACACAAGACCATTGGCATGATGCCGATAACATTATGATTCTTTATGGCGATATGCCACTAGTGAACAAAGAACTTTTTGAGCAGTTGATTTCCGAGCATAAAGAACGTAAGGCTACGCTGACCTTCTTGACCGCCATGATGATGGATCCAAAGAGTTATGGTCGTGTTATTGAAGAAGACGGTAAATATCAAATTATTGAGGCAAAAGATTGTACCCCCGAGCAGTTGCAAGTTGCTCGTATTAATGCAGGTATTTATCTGATTGATCGTGCTTGGCTGCAAGAGAACATTAATCGTATTGCAAAAAGCGCTGTGACTGGTGAAATCTATCTGACAGAGCTTGTTAAGATGGCTGGCGATCAAGGTAAGACTGTTCATGCAATTCCGGTTGCTTACGATTATGTTCGTGGCGTTAATACATTGCAGGAGCTATGGGAAGTTGAGCAAATCAAACGTTCTGAGTTTATTCGCTATTGGATGGCAAACGGTGTTCGATTTGAGCTTGCTCAGAGCATACACCTTGATATCAATGTAAAAATAGGCGCAGGTTCTTTTATTGGTACGGGCGTTCATCTTTTGGGCGATACAACCGTTGGTGAAGATTCTTGGATTGGGGCCTTTACGATTATCGAAGATTCAACAATCGGTGATAATACGATGATTCATTCGCATACCGTGGTTCAGGATAGTGAAATTGGTGCCAATGTGCATATTGGACCCTTTGCTCGACTACGCAACAATGTGACGATTGCGGATAATGTTGCGATCGGCAATTTTGTAGAACTCAAGCGAACATCGATGGGAGAGGGATCGCGCGCTAAGCACCTTACGTATTTAGGCGATTCCGTTGTGGGCAAGTCGGTCAATGTTGGTGCTGGTACGGTAACCTGTAACTTCGATGGTGTTAACAAACACAAGACTATTATCGACGAAGGTGTTTTTGTGGGAAGCAACAATACACTTGTTGCACCGCTTAAAATTGGCAAAGATGCATATACGGCAGCAGGTTCGACCATTACTGCAGATGTTCCGGAGAAGGCTTTAGCAATTGGGCGTCAACGCCAAGAAAATAAAGATGGGTATGCAGACCGACTCCTTGCTCATCGTGATAAATCACTCGATAAGGATGAGGCACAGATTCATTGCGATGCCTCGGGAAAATCAGAGGCGGTGCGTTTTAACTTTAAAGGTGCTCTAAAAACAGAAGCAGAGCGAATTGATTCATTGTGATTACTTTTTTTCATACAGCAGATTTTCATTTTGGTGTTGAAAACTACGGTAAAATTGATGCGCAGACGGGGATACATACCCGTCTGCTCGACTTTCGTGACAGCCTTTCTGCTTGTGTTACGCAAGCAATTGATGCGAAGATAGATTTTTTTCTTTTCTGTGGCGATGCCTATAAGACGGCTGTTCCAACACCGACGCAACAAAAAACATTAATGACACAGTTATTGCGTTTACACGCTGCACGCATCCCAGTGGTTATTATTGTTGGTAATCATGACCACCCCTTAAGTTTCGGGAAGTCTCATTCACTAGATGTTTTTGATTATCTGCCTGTTGATGGCTTTTATGTTATTGCACGTCCAGAGGTAGTGCAATTGCAAACGGCTCATGGGCCGGTAAATATTGTAGGGATCCCTTGGCCAACGCGTAATTATGTGGTAAGTAACGAGCAGCATCGTTTTAAAAACAATGCAGAAATAGCGACCTATCTTTCAGAGAAAGTGGGCCTGATTATTGAAGGACTTGCTGCTGAGCTTGATCCAGCTATTCCTGCTGTTTTAGCTGGGCACTTAACGGTGAGTACAGGCGTTTTTTCTGGATCTGAAAAGTGCGCTATCTTTGGCAACGATCCTATTTTTTTACCATCGCAACTTGCGCGGGCTCCTTTTGATTATGTTGCACTTGGGCATTTACATCGCTATCAAAACCTCCATGCCGGAGGGTACCCTGCTGTGGTATATCCTGGATCTATTGAGCGTGTTGATTTTGGAGAACGAAAAGAAGAAAAAGGGTTTTGCCGGGTGATGATTGATGTGTCAAAAACAGACGCCGCGCGGTGTACTCACGAATTTATTGAGCTGCCCACGCGGCCGATGATACAAGTTGATGTTGCACTTGAGCAGGGAAAAGATTATACCGAGCAACTTATTAATCATTTAGAAAAATATGATTTAGCACAAGCAATTGTTAAGGTGGTGTATCACGTTCCGGAAAATAATGCTTATAATAAGGTTGACTTGTACGCGGTGCATAGAGCTTGTGTGGCAGCTCATCATGTTGTGGGGGTCTTTCCTGTCTATCGTCATGAGGAGCGTGAGCGACGGGTGGCATTGAGTGTGCAGATGGATTTTAAAACCTTACTTGATACCTATTTGGATGCCAAGGATGTGCATGCGGACAAAAAAAAACGTGTGTTACAAAAAGCGCAGTTGCTTGTGCACGGAAATCTAAACGATTCTGGCGGGTAATTACTTGAGCGGATTTTTTGGTTGCTTTGGTGATGTGACAAAATTATTGTAAAAATAAAAAAAATTATTTAGCGTAAAATAATGTTGTTGTTGGAAGTGGGGGATGGTGCAATCTATTTAAAAGGAGATACGATGAGGTATATGATGCGATTATTCCTTGCTGCTTGTTTGTGCCCCTTTTTCCTTTAGGCTACAACAAAAACAAATAAAACAACGTTTATTCCTCGTCCAAAAAGTTCTGATATCACTATGCGTATGCTGCGTTGGCACAGCCACACTGATGATGAGAAAATGACCTTTGGTGCTCGGGTGCAGGCGTCACCATTTTATAGCCATTCAGAAAATGGATCTGATCTGGGTAAATATTTTATGTTTGGTGGCAAAAATACGCTCAAGGTTCATGCTACTGCAGCTGATGCTGATGTGCATCCTTTCAATTTCAATTTAAGAAGTGCTTACAATGGTTCCATCTCATTTAACCCTAAGCAAGAAGCATATGGGGTTCACCTTGATTACTTTCAACATATTCATTGGATACATGGGCTTTATTGGTCAGCCTCTATGCCGGTTGTTCATATATCACATGATCCTGGCTTGCGAGAAACAATAGCGGCTAATGGTGCTGCGCACTACGGTCCAATGTCTGTCAAAGAAGCTTTGGCCGGTCATATGTTGACATCGGATTGGTCGGAGCCTTTTAAGTATGGCAAGATTGCCGGTAAGCAAGAGAAAACTGGCATTGCAGATATCGATGTGAAGCTTGGCTATACGCTTTTAAATAACCCTGGAAGCAAAATAGCGTTGACGATCGGTGCAACCCTGCCAACAAGTAACAAGCCAGAGGCCTTTTATGCTTTTGAACCACTTCTTGGCAACGGTAAGCATTGGGCTTTGGGTGCCGGTTTAGACTCAACATTTAAGTTGTGGAAGAGTGATACTAAGCGTGATCGTTATTTGTACGTCATTGTTTCCGGTGATTACCGTTATTTGTTTGAAAATACGCAAATGAGAACGCTTGAACTTAAAGGCAAAAGTTGGGGCCGATACATTCGCATGCGTCAAGAAAATCCTTTGACGCCGGGAATATTATTGCTTAATTCAGTGCCGGGTGTTAATGCTTTGACGCGTTCAGTCAAAGTAACTCCAGGCAGTCAGTTGGATGCTGAGGTTGCATTGTGCTTCAGCGTAAATCGCCATTGGCATGTTGGCCTTGGGTACAACCTGTGGGCGCGGGGTGAAGAAGAAGTGAAATTAAGAAATACTTGGGATTCTGCTGGTAAATTTGGCTTGATTAGCAACAATGGTCCATTTGTGGGAGCAGCCGCTCCCGTTCCTGCCTACATTGAGACCGGAGCTCCTAATCCAGGTATTTCCTCCAACACCACGATTAAGGCAACCGCCGCTGGCAACGGTACCTTCATTCAAGCGAGTGATATTGACACCGCACCTCATTCATTTGCATTGACGCATAAGATTTTTGCTAACGCAGACTACACGTTTGATGGACCATCACGAGCGGTTGTTGGGCTTTGGGGTTCGTATGAATTTGCCTCAGAAAACACAGCCCTTGAACAATGGGCTCTTGGTTTGAGGGTTGGAACTTCTTTTTAATGGTATGATTCGATAAAAAAATGATGTGAAGGGTGGCGAGAAATCGCCGCCCTTTTTTTATTCCGTACCGAAATATCGATCGCCAAAGTCGCCTAATCCGGGGGTGATGAAATAATGAGATGTTAGGCCAGCATCGGTTACTGCGATGATAAACGTAACCTCTGGGTGTGCTTTACGTACAGCGGCAAGTCCTTCAGGAGCACAAATGATGCCCACAAAAATGATGCGATTACCGTTAATTCCTTGTTTGGTCAAAATATTTAATGTTTCGATAGCTGTGCCACCGGTTGCGAGCATTGGATCAAGGATAATGATTTGATCGTTATCGGTAATGGGGGGTAAGTTTTGATAGTACATTTTGGGTATGGCTGTTTTTTCATCACGTCGCATGCCAACAAAACCTACCGCTGCATCAGAGAAAAAAGTAAGAAATGGAGGAAGCATAACCAATCCTGAGCGTAGGATGGGGATAAGAACAAGCTTGTTGCGGAGGTATGTACCCGTTGCCGTTGCTATTGGCGTTTGGACTGGTTTTTGCTGAGTTGCAAGGTGTGTGCTTGCTTCTTGTACGAGTATGAGCGAGAGTTGATGTGCGGTAGTTCTAAACTCCGATCGTGTGGTGGCAGTGTTGCGGAGTTTTGTTATTAAAATGTTTTTCATAGCTATCCTAAAAAAACTAGTGCGGGGTAGGATAAAGCAACTGCATCATCCTACCCCGCATGTTATAACGTCATTGGTTAATGTTATGAGCCATTAACAAGCGCATTTGTTTCCTGGTTTTTTGCATGTTGGGCAACATTTGCACGGAAATGCGTGGCACTTTGGGCAGCATTTGCATGGAGACGCATTGCATTTTGGACACTTTTCCATGAGAGACTCCTTTCTCAAAAGATAGAAGATTAATAAAAAATGCTTTCCCCAAAAAATATCAACTATTTTAATTTCTAGCAGGATCAGGGTATGATTTGCAATAGTTGGTAAATTTTAAAAAGGGTAAGCACATGATGATATTTAAAGATCGCATTGAAGCTGGAAATCAATTAGCGGAAAAATTGCAAAACTACAAAAACAAAAAAGATGTTATTGTTATCGGATTGCCACGCGGAGGAGTTGTTGTTGCTCGCGCGTGTGCTCAAGCATTAAATCTTCCTTATGATCTTTTGGCGGTTCGTAAGGTTGGGATGCCTTGGCAGCCTGAGTGTGCACTAGGTGCTGTTGGTTTTGAGGGGACGCGTTATATTGACCAACGGTTAGTTTCCCTCGGCAATCTTGAGCAACAAGACCTTGAAGCATTAATAAAAGATCAACAAGAAGAAGCTGTTCGACGCATGAAGACTTACCGACCTGGTCACAAGCCATTGGATCTCACGGGTAAAAACGTTGTTCTTGTGGATGATGGTATTGCAACAGGTGCGACGATGAAAGTTGCGGTGATGGTTGCTCGTGCTTTACAGGCGGCATTGGTAGTGGTTGCCGTTCCGGTGTTGCCGGCTGAGGAGGTTTCCTCATTTGAAAAATTATCTGATGAGCTTGTTTTCCTTCAGGCGCCAAAAAGATTTGGCGCGGTTGGAGCATTTTACCAACACTTTGAGCAAGTGAGCGATGATCAAGTTATTGCATTGATGCAGCAAGGATAAAGATTGAGGAGATATATGGAGTTTTACCGAAAGAGCATTGAAGCGGTCGCACGTGAATTATCTACCGACCTTGATGGTGGCTTGTCGCTTGAAACAGCGCGTGACCGTTTGAAAGAATATGGTCCTAATGTTATCCCCTTGGTTAAGGGTGATTCTGCGATTGTGATTTTTTTGAAGCAATTATTCAATCCCCTCATGGGGGTTCTTATGATTGGCATGGTGACGAGTTTTGTTATTGCTTATTATAAGGAAGCATTTGTTATAGGGCTGGCGCTTTTATTGACCGCGATTATCGGCTTTATTCAAGAATGGAAAGCTGCACGCGATATTGCTCTTTTAAAGTCATACGAAATTGATTATGCCAAAGTGCGTCGTGATGGAATTATTTATAGCATTCCTATTTCAGAAGTTGTTCCAGGTGATATCTTGCTTTTAGAGCAAGGCATGAAAGTTGCTGCCGACGTGCGATTGGTAAGGGTTAATGATTTATGTACGCAAGAAGCTTTATTGACTGGTGAATCGCAACCCATAACTAAGGATACTGCGGTGATAACTGAAGCTGCAGTTGTGGGAGATCAAAAAAACATGGCCTATGCCGGAACATTTATCGCTGGCGGAGAGGGCGAAGGTGTTGTTGTTGCAACAGGACGCAAAACATATCTTGGATCATTATCGCATTTGCTCGGTGCAACAGAGCGGCCACGTACTCCATTGCAACATCAGATGGAGCGATTGAGTTGGTGGCTAGGGATTCTTTTTTGTTTGGTTACGAGTGTGGTGATGGCGATTGGTTATGCGCACGGTATCTCTGTGCTTGATTTGGTGATTACCGGAATAGCTTTAGCCGTTGCTGCAATACCTGAAAGCCTGCCGGTTGCCGTGACTGTCATTTTAGCGATTGGCGTGCGACGTATGGTAAAACGAAAGGCTTTAGTGCGCCATTTAGTAGCAGCAGAAACCTTAGGCAACGTCTCGGTTATTTGTGCTGATAAAACAGGAACACTAACACAAGGAAAGATGCAGGTTGTCCGGTTAGCTTCATTAGATCAGTCTATTGCATTGGAGCAGCAAAAGTCTCCGGCATTAACTGATGCGACACGCTTGTTGCTGGCTGCTGCCGTGCTTAATACTGATGTTGCTATTGACCCAGATTCTGGTGATGTTGTTGGTTCGCCAACTGAAGTTTCCTTAGTTGAGTGTGCTCGGCATGTTGCCGTGGATTCTGCTGCATTTGGGATTGGGACACAGCATAAGGAAGAAATTCCTTTTAGCTCAGATAAAAAACTTAAAGCGACATTGCATGATGCCGCGCAGAGTACCTATACGCTTATTGTTAAAGGGGCTCCTGAAAATGTATTTGCATTGTGCGAACAGGATGCGTTTTGTGCTTCCTTGCGTGATCAGGTTAATCGATTTACGATGGATGGATTGCGCCTCTTGGCTGTAGCGATTAAGCGAGATGTAACGACACCGATTGAAAAAGAATTACATAATATGCAATGCCTGGGGATTATTGGATTTTATGATCCTTTACGTGAAACAGCAGCGAAAACAATTGAGCAGTTGGAAAATGCTGGAATAACGCTTGTCATGGTTACGGGAGACCATAAGGAAACAGCTGTTTCCGTGGCAAAAAAAGCGGGGCTTATTGCCGAGACGAATGCGGTTATGACGGGGGCTGAGCTTTCATCAATCTCTGATGCGCAGTTATCGCATAAGATTGAACAGATTGCCGTCTTTTCCCGTGTTGATCCTGCTGATAAAATTAGAATTGTTAACGCATGGAGGGCGCATGGAAAATCAGTTGCGATGATTGGTGATGGAGTGAACGATGCCCCTGCTCTTAAAGCTTCAAATATAGGCGTGGCCGTTGGCTCCGGTGCTGATGTAACGCATGATATTGCAGACATGATTTTACTTGATGACAACTTGGCGACTATTGAGCGTGCAGAGGGTTATTTTTGATAACATTCGCAAGGTAATCATGTATTTGGTGGCGCATGGTTTTGCGGAAACTGCTTTTATTGGGTTATCAATTGTTTTTGGGTTGCCGTTGCCTCTATTGCCGACACAAATCTTTTGGATGAATTTAATTACCGATGCATTGCCTTATGTTGCTTTGGCGGTGGACCAGGGTGCTAGCGATATTATGAAAAGAAAGCCATTGTCTAAACATGAGCCAATTATCAATGCAGTGATGCAAAAGCTTTTTTTTATCTCAAGTTTTGTGATTGTCGTGGGCTTATTTTGCCAATATCTTCTTTTTTATCGATTGGGGACAGAGCTTATACGACTTCGATCTATTTTGTTTAGTGCGATGGTTGTTGATATATTATTTTTTTCTTTTTCCGCACGTCATCTTTATGCATCTATTTTTGCGCGTTCCTTAAAGCCTAATTACTGGCTTTGGTTGGCAAACTTAGTTGGAATTGCTCTTCAGCTCATAGTTCTTTATGTGCCATTTTTGCAAAGCCTTTTTTCTACGGTTCCTTTACGTATAAGTGAGTGGTTGCTGCTCATTGTTTTTGGCTGTGCTCAACTATTAATTATTGAGATAGTCAAAGTTTTTTTCTTGACATCGCCGTCAGCGCCTGCTACCATCTTGCAAGATAAAAATTGAAAAAAAGGTCCCTAAAAGAACAATACTGCAAAGTATTGTTCGCCCCCCCAACCCTCCAGCTTGTCCTAAGTTGGAGGGATTAATTTTCTCCATATTTGTGATTTTAGTCTTGAAGTCGTACGATGAGGCTTGTAGGTCCCTCGGTAATGTTTTTATTGTAGGTGAAAACGGCGCGTACAAGATAATAAAGAGGCTGCTTTTTCTTTGGTCTTCTTCGGTCGATGAAGCTTGTTTGGTTGATTGGCTTTCGATTACACGGATGCTTAGGAATGACGTTGATTCTGACGAGACGATAAACGTTGTAGCCGAGGAAATGTTTGGCGCAAAGGTAAGGTGTCTCAGGCGCCGGACGCTGTGGCAATTCGAGTGCAAACCATGATATTTGGTTGCCGTGTGGTGTTTTTTTTGCCGTTACCCCCTGAGCCGCTGGAAGCGATAGCTTGTTGAGACGAATTTGTTCTTGCTTGTCGAAAGAAAAAATGTTTTTTTGCTTTCGACCACAACCAGAAAACATGAATATGAACAGCCCTGCCGCCATGTAGAAAACATAGCGGAAAGGGCGTTTTTTTTTACAATGATTGTGTTGCATAGATAATGTGAAATTCTTCAGCAGCCTTTTTTAATTGAATCGTGTCGTCTTCTTGGAGCATGGCTGAGGTTAAGATGTTGTTATAGATTTCTTGATGTGCGCCTTGAACGTATGATGCAAACTTTACTACGTATTGTTTGATTTCGCTGTACTCAAGTTTGTCGAGAAAATTTTCTTTAAGGAGGAATAAAAAAAGTGCTTGATCAACAAAAGAATACGTTTCGTGTTCTGCCTGTTTTAATATTTCGATAGCACGTCTGCCTCGATCAAGCGCCCGTTGGCTTGATTTATCAAGTTCAGAACCGAATTGGGCAAAGGCAAGCAGTTCAGTGTATTGAGCTAATTCGAGTTTTAGTGAGCCTGATACGGACTTAATAGCTTTTGTTTGAGCTGCGCTACCCACACGTGATACCGAAAATCCAACGTTGACGGCTGGACGAATGCCACTGTTATAAAGGTTTGTGTCCAAAAATATTTGTCCGTCGGTGATGGAGATGAGGTTGGTTGGGATATAGGCTGAAATGTCATCACCTTGTGTTTGCACAATAGGAATTGCCGTTAAGGAACCGCCACCTAATCGAGCAGACAACTTTCCTGCACGTTCAAGAAGGCGCGAGTGGATCTAA
>CAZBUZ010000003.1:32307-36254 GCA_964495205.1 uncultured Pseudomonadota bacterium
ATAGAAAATGTCACCAGGATACGCTTCTCGGCCAGGGGGGCGGCGTAACAAAAGAGAAAGCTCGCGATAAGCGATAGCATGCTTGCTCAGATCATCATAAATGATTAGAACAGATCTTCCTTTGTTCATGAAATATTCGCCGATTGAGCATCCAGCATAGGGTGCAAGGTATTGATTGAGTGATGTTTCTTTGGCATCAGCATTAACAACGATGGTGTAGTCAAGTGCGCCGTGTTTTTCTAGGAGATGGACGGTGCGTGCTGTATTTGATTGTTTATGGCCGATGGAAACATAGATGCAAATAACATTTTTGCCTTTTTGATGCAAAATTGCGTCGAGTACAATGGTAGTTTTTCCGGTGCTTCGGTTACCGATGAGCAGTTCGCGTTGTCCTCTGCCAATGGGGATAAGACTATCGATGACGGTGATGCCGGTTTCGAGTGACTCATTAATAGGGCTTCTATCGATAATTCCAGCAACGGGGTGTTCGATAGGCATCAGTTGATCTGATGCTATGTCACCTAACGCGTCCACGGGCTTTCCCATGGCATTGATAACGCGTCCAAGTAGTGCTTCTCCAGCAGGTACACTAAAAACAGTGCGCGTGCGTTTGGCTATTTCTTGTTCTACAACCGTTTCTGCGGCTTCAAATAAGGCCACAGAAACAAAGTCTTCATCGATATCAAGCACGGTGCCTTTGCCGCCATTTTCAAAGCTGATGACTTCGCCGAATGCGGCATTGGTAAGGCCAAAAATTTTACAAATGCCGTCACCTACTTTGATGACGGAGCCTATTTCTTCCAAGTTTTCTTGGGGAAGTTGGCTTAATGATTTTTCTAAAATCGAAACAATATTGGTTTCTTGATCTTTCATAATTGCACCCGCTGTAAAGTATCTAATTTAATAATTTTTAATTGCTTGGCAATTGAACGTTCCCATAAAAGCGTATCGCTTTTAATTTTGATGCCGCAGATTAAAGATGGATCGCGCTTGAAATCGACGACTATCTTTTGTGGAACCTGTTTTTGAATAAAGGCTACGACATCTTTTTTTTCTTGATCTTCAATGGCATGTGATGTGGCGACCGTAAAGTTGATGATGTTTTTTTGATCGCGATACCCAGCGGCAATTTTTTGTAAAATCTTAGGCAGAAGGTCAATACATCGTCTTTTGAGAAGCAGATGAATGAGTATGTGGTACATTGTTGGGAGGTTGAAAGCGGAACTCGTTTTTTCAAGAAGTTCTATTTTCTGATCGTGTGAGATTGTTGAAAGGGTTAAGTAGGCTTTGATGTGTGGATGGTTAATGAAGAATTTTTTATAATCCAACATAGCATCCATCATGGTGTCTGAAAGTTGATCACTATACAGATTAAGAAATGCTTGTGCATATTTTTTTGCGAGAGATTCCCACAGTTCGGTCATAACATCCTCTCTTCAAGATGCATTGTGTTGGACGAGCTTATCTATGAGTGACTGTAATTGTTGTGCGCCAGTATCACCGGTCAAATTTTGTTGAAGCTCTGCCGCTGCTTGTTCACATGCGGCAGGAACGACAATATGGCTATTTTTAGCACGGACAAGATAGTGATATTGCATTTTTCTTTTTTGTTCGACGGTTATCCGTATTAGCTGGGCATTGTGCTCACTTTCTTCTTTTTGTTTAAGCAGGTGGGTTTGCCAGCACAAAACGTTTTTGTCCAGAAGTGTAAAAGTTTTTTTTTGCTGATTTATTTGATTTTCGAGTCGATGTTGGGTTGAGATAAGCAGCTTTTCTTTTTCAAGCAGCTCTGTTTGCTGCTTGTGTTCGAGATCAAGTTCTTCTTTAAGAAAGGGAATTGCGTATGCGTTAATGAGCTGCATCACTTTGTAAATGAGCAAGCCAAAAAGCATGAGGCGAAAGATGATCATTAAAACATCAATAGACATGTGGCACCCTTTGGATTAAACACTCTTTTGTCTGCTGTATGAGTTTTTCTTGGAGTGACACATCTTTTTTGTACATGGCTATCTCTGGAATTTCTTGTTCAGCGCTTGTGGCAATGGTATAAAAATTTTTAGCATTACGGCGAAACTGTTCAAGTTGTTGTGTTTTTTCGTGCTGCAGTTGCGATAAAAGTACATCTTTTTCTTTGAGTATCCCTTGGAGCATTGTTTTTGCTGATTCTTTTTGTTTAATTCGTTGCACAAAAGGTTTAAAGAGGATGCGCTTTAAGAAAAAATACGTGATGCCAAAATTAATTACTTGAATAAAAAATGTGGCATTAATATGCATGAAATAGCTCTATTTTTTTCAGAATAAGACGTGACATGCTTGTGTGGTTCTTGTGTGCTTTTGTTATCTTCCAACAAAGAAAAGAAGAACAAGTGATACAACAAGGGCATAAATCGCGGTGGATTCTACGAAGGCGAGTGCGAGCACCATGGTGCGTGCAACTAAGCCGGAGCATTCTGGTTTCTTACCGATACTTTCACAAGCCTTGGCGCCGATCATGCCTTGTCCTAGTGCCGGACCCAATGTTCCGATCCCCATACAAACCCCTGCTGCAACGTATGCAGCAACTTTAGCCCACTCTACATCTGCCATGATATAATCCTTCTTTGATTTTAATAATAACAACAGGAAAGTTATTCTTTTTATCAAGTATATGCTTTTTTGATGAGAATTAAAGAGTTTTAACCCTAATTTATGTGCAGTTGTTGTAAAAATATTTCTTTTATAAAAACAAATGCTGCAACAAGCTTTAACGTTTTGACTTTTTTACAATAATTCTTGTGGCGAAGATGTTTTTTGCTGATGCATTGGTCTTATTCCATATGCTGTTTCTTCTATGAACTGTTTGACGGCATCAAGATGAAGAGCTTGTTGCTTTGGGTTGTTTTCGAATTCTTCATTGCAATCAAGCGTGAGCACCGGGATGTTTTTTATGGTATTCAATAATTCATAGCGGTTGATGAGCCAATCCTCGTGTTTCTTATGTAAGGCTTCAAAATAGGCTAGAGGGATGCCTGTTTCTTCAGTGCGCCCGCGTTTTAGTGATCGCGTGTGGCAAGTCTGAGGGGTGGTGCGCAGGTAAATGAAGCCGGTTGGTTGGGGAACGTAATTTTCAACAAGCCAAGCGAACCATTCCTTGTAAATTTGCCACTCAAGTTCTGACATGAGCCCAGCTTCAAAGCAGTTTTTGGCAAAGCAAAAACGATCGCAATAAACTGATCGCTCAAGGATGGATACGGTATTGTTTGGTTGTTGCGCTTGAAATTCTAAAATTGTTTGAACGCGGCTGATAAAGGCGTACGATTGAAACGTATAAGCCCAGCGCTTTGTATCTTTATAAAAAAGATTAAGAATATTATTATCATCGCTGCCAACGTGTTGCCACTTATTGGTTGGCTCTGGGATGATGGTGAGTTCAGGAAGTTGTTGGCTTAAAATTTTTAAAAGGGTTGATTTTCCCGCGCCAATATTGCCCTCAAGAACGTACATATATTTATTGTTGTGTGCCATAGAAACGCAACTCCTTTATGTCTGATATTAAAAAATGTCTACCCCCAAGTTTTTGGAATAATTTTAAACGCATACGAGGCGAAAAGCTATCCTTTTTTGAAATAAGCCTCAGAGGAGCCTGTGAAAAACAGTAAAAGTTGACAGAGGGTGGGGTTCTGTATTATAACTTTGTCATATTCGTAAAAATCTAATACGTTTTCTGAGTTTTTAGTCTTTAATTATTGGTCGCTGGGTGGGTAACCACCTCCTTGAAGAGATTGCATGTTTTTTGCAAAGTGAATGAGTAGTAGCAGAGGTATCTTTAATATGGGTATGAATATTATAAAAAAGATTACAGATGTTTTTTGTGCATTGGTCGTGAGCTTTTGTTGCGTTGTGGCTTTACGTGCTGATGATGGCCTTGATCAATTGGCTGACTTTGATATTGATTTGAGTACGGTGGA
>CAZBUZ010000004.1:0-30834 GCA_964495205.1 uncultured Pseudomonadota bacterium
AAAATATCGCAACATGGAAAGGTTGAGTGTTTTGCCAAAGCGACGAGGACGTGGTAACAACGTGACGGCAACGCTTGCGTCGAGAAGTTCCTTGATGAGCAGGCTCTTATCAACGTAGAGGTATTCTCCATCTCTCATTGTTTTAAAATCACTAATGCCGATTGGCAACTTTTGATTGTTCACCATGTTTCCTTCTATATTTTTTGTGCTTCTTCTTCGGCAATGGGCAGCTTCTCCCTTTGTGCATGCGCGCAAAAACGTAATCGGCTATTTTTTGGGCGGCAGCGGCGGGGCCATTATGGCGGGAATTAATGGCAACCACATCATGCTTCATCTTGGGCTGAATGTAGGTATACTTTTTGCCTTTTTTGGGCATCAGGGATGTGCGAAGGCTTTTCATGGTTTGCGGGATGTTATCTTCTTTTTTGCCTTCTTTGCGTTTTTTCTTGTTGTCTTCCTCGAGTTCTTTTTTTACTGGCTTGAGCATGGCCTCAACTTCTTGTTTGTTGATAGCATCAATGGTTTGATCGGTTGGCTTGCTCGTGAGTGTGAACATGTCGGGGATTTGGGCGATGGCTTGATAGTAGGTGCGTTCTTCATCTTTGTTGCCTGAGAGGTTGCGGGCCTCCACGCGGCGTGTGATTTCTGCTGCAGGGCAGTAGACCATAGCACAGATAATGTTATCGCCTTTGCCGATGATTGTTTTGTATTCTTTGATGTCTTGTTCATCGCGTAGTACGGTATCGCCAATAACATTTTTGCCACTCTCTGATAAATCTTTTATGTACTGCAGGTAGTCAGCCTGAGAATCTTCATCATCGTCATCATCATCTGAACTTTTTGATGATGAGGCGCTTGCTGATTTTTCGTCATCGTTATCGCTGTCCTCGGGGAGAGAGCGCTCTGTTTCATCGGAGCGTTCTGCCTTTGATGCTGTTTGTTGCTTTTTGGCTTCTTCCTCTTTTGCCTCTTGTTCGGCCTTGCGGTCGTTAAAATCATCGAGTGATTCATAACTGAATGCGGTTTTGGTTTGCTTGAGAAGTTTTTGTTTGAGGTGGCGCGCAACTGATGATTTGCCTGCCGATGAGGTACCATCCAGCACTATGAGCCGGCCCTTTGTTTGAATAGATTCGGCCCAGATTGTGGTGATAAGCAGAAGGCTACAAAATAAGCTGAAAATATAACGTAATGCAATGTGTCTTTTCTTCTTCATTGCGCTCCTCATAAAGAAATCCTTTTTAAAAAGATTTTCAACAAACGTATCATCAGCCTACCATGTTTTTATGCGCTCGGCATCAATTTGCTATTTCTTTCAGCTTCTTCTGCTTTGGCACCCGTCGTGTTATGCTATTGCAAAGATTTCGTTTTTTCTCGAAAGGCTTGCTTATGAAGATGTTCAAACCTCTGGCGATTGGGAAGATTGATTTTAAAGAGGTTGTCGAGGGTGGGTATTATTACATTGATAAAAGTTTGCTCATTAAGGAATTATTTGATAGCCGTGCGGGAGTAACCCTAATTCCTCGTCCGCGACGGTTTGGTAAGACGCTTAACATGAGTATGCTGAAATATTTTTTCGAAAAAACGGGTGCGGCCAATCGTCACCTCTTTGATGGCTTAGCCATTGCACAGCATAAAGATTGTATGGAGCACCAGGGTAAATATCCGGTAATTTTTTTGACGTTCAAGGATGTTAAGGCCGAGGCTTGGTCGGATTGCTATGATAAAATCAAGATGGTTCTTGCTGCCGCATTTAGACAACATGCATACCTTCTTGAAGAAGGGTGCGTTGATCAGCTGGAAAAAAAGATTTTTAATGGAATCATTAAGGAAAAGGCGGTGCAGGCACATTTTGAAGATGCGTTACATTTTTTGACGATGTTGTTGCATCGATTTTACGGTGTTAGGCCGATTGTACTTCTTGATGAATATGACGCACCGATCCATGCGGGGTTTGTTTACAACTACTTCTCAAAGGTTATTTCCTTTATGCGCGGCTTGCTTTGTGCGGTTTTTAAGGATAACGTTCATTTAGAGCGTGGTGTGCTGACTGGTATTTTGCGCGTAGCTAAAGAAAGTATTTTTTCAGGCATAAACAATTTGGATGTTCATACCATGTTATCGCCTTTTTACGCAGAGCATTTTGGTTTTTTAGAGCATGAAGTTGAACAGATGCTCAAAGCGTATGACATTGCATGTTCGATCGATGAGGTGCGCTCCTGGTATAATGGCTACGCTATTGGCGGGACGCCTCGTGCTGTTGGTGGCAGTTCGTACCAAATCAAGGTGTACAACCCATGGTCGATACTTAAATGCGTGCAAAATCAAGGGGCGTTTGGTGCTTATTGGGTTAACACCAGTGATAATATTATTATTCAACGGCTTATCCAGCGTGCAACGAGTGATGTAAAAGAAGATTTTGAGCTGATTCTTGCTGGCAAAACTGTAACCCGGCTGATTAGTGAGGATATTGTTTTTCCTGAGGTGTATGCCAATAGCGATGCTATTTGGTCATTTTTGATTTTTAGTGGATACCTGACGTGGCAGCATCGTGAGGTTATGCAGATTAGCTGTGATGCAGCATTGATTGTCCCAAATAATGAAGTTCTTGATTGTTTTAAAAAACTGATCAATCGCAGTTTTAGTGAATCGTTGGGGAGCGATACCTACAAAACTATGCTTGCCGCCCTGGCGCAGGGGAATGTTGCAGCCTTTGAGAAGTATTTCCAACGCAACATTGTTGAGAGCATGAGTTTTTTTGATGTGACCGGCAAAACGCCCGAGCGCGTGTATCATGCCTATGTTTTAGGATTACTTGTTGGGTTGGGAGCAACGCATGAGGTAAAGTCTAATCGAGAGAGTGGATTGGGGTGCTATGATGTGTGCCTTATTCCATACGATACCTCAAAACCAGGAACGATTATCGAATTTAAGGTGTTTAACGGACGAGAGGATCGTGATCTTAAAGCGGCGGCAAAATCGGCATTGAAGCAGATTGATGCTATGCAATACGAAATGGAGTTGCGTGCGCGCGGGATCCAGCGCGTAGTTAAATTGGCTATTATTTTTAAGGGGAAGAAGGTGCTTGTTGCTCAGGGGTGAGTCCACGCTCTACAACGTTCTTTGTTAGCCCTGCCGAAGATGCGTTGCTCGGCGTTGTGACTACTCCATGTTCCACGGCACGGCAACAACATCCTCAGTGATGCGATGACATTCATCACCCGCATAGATGACAACTCCGGGAGCAATGCGTAAATGTGGGTATGTTTCTTTGAATGCGCTTATGCCACGGATGTCTTGTTTACTGATGGTCGTTGCGGATCTAACTTCGATTGGGTAGAACATGCCATCGATTTCAACGATCATGTCAACTTCTGCTCCCGCCAAGGTGCGCCAATGATAAAAATTGGGCATAGCAGGCAGCGCAGCACAAAATCCCTTGATCATGTTGAAGCAATACGATTCAAAAAAAGCTCCTTGCATTGGGCTTGATGCGAGTGCATCCGGTGAGGTAATGCGTTGCAAATAACAAGCAAGACCTGTGTCTGTAATGATTCCTTTGGGTTTGAGTGATAAGCGTTTAATAGCATTCATATGAAAGGGCTGCAGCTCTGTCCATTGGTGTGTGTGTACCAAAAGACGTAACCAGCGTTCTGCTGTTTTTGGCGAGATGCCAAGTTCTCTTCCCAGTTGTGAATAATTAATTTCTTGGGCAGTAAGTGCTGCGACAAGTGCGATGAATCTTCCAAAATTTGAGAGATCTTCAATGTTCTCAAGAAGACGAACATCGCGTTCAACATAGGTTTGTACGTATGATGAAAAGTAGGCGCTGAGAGCGTCATTAGGGAGATCGATGGTTCCTGGCATGCCGCCACGCCAGATAGCTTCAATGCGCGTTGGGGTGCCCGTTATTTTGGTAAATCGATTGTTAAAAAATGTTGTGGGGTTTTTAAGATACTGTAGAAACCAATTTTGCTCGGCGTCAAAGTGGGCGTACATTTCATGAGGTGTCATCGGTCCGACTGGGATAATGACGACTCTTCCCGCTAAGCTTTCAGACACTTTTTTTAAAATTGATAGTTGTTGGGACCCGGTAAGAAAATACTGTCCCTTGGCTTCAGATTGATCTGCGAATCGCTTGAGCGATGAGAGCAGCTCAGGCGCAAATTGTATCTCATCCAAAATAAGCGGCGGCTTGAAGTCTTGTAAAAAAAGGTCTGGGTTTTTTCGGGCATTGTAAAGATCCTGAATTGGGTCAAAAACAAAGGTTTTGTATTGAGGAAAAAGATGAGCAAGTAGCGTGCTTTTGCCAACTTGACGGGCTCCTACTAGGAAAATAATTTTAAATAACTGAGAAAATTTTTTTATGATTTCTTCATTAATCCTAGGTCGGTATTTCATAAAGCTCCTTGTTTTTTAGGTTCGGCATGTCTGTTTTACAAGGCAATTCTAGCATGAAAGGTCATTTTAGGCAAAAAGCATAGTCTAGCCGGTCTCCTTTTACCGATTTGGTTGATCGTTTTGAGTCGTATAAAGCTTTGATTTAAATGGTGTTGCGTTGTTGCCATTAACCGTTGGCGTCAGCGTAAAAAATCCTGCCATTTCTAGGTGTTGCGCAATGTTTTTTTGCGCCGCCGCATCAGGTGCCAATGCGATCATAAGGCCACCGCAGCCGGTGCCCGTAAGTTTGGCCCCAAGTGCTCCTGCCTCGTGTGCGCGTTTGACGAGGAAGTCCTGTTCTGGGCTGGATACGCCGATTTTTTGTAGAAGCCTATGATTCTGTGTCATGGCTTGTCCGAATGTTGTAAGGTTGTTGTGTATCAATGCTGCCTGCGCTTGTTCAAAGACTTGATGATAGCGTTCAAAAATGGTTGCAAGCGCCGTGGCATTTTGCGCGCGAAAAGCGCTGACGGCTTCGAGCACGTGCTTTGTATTTGTTGGTCGGCCGCTATCGGCTACCACAAGGTGAAGGGGGATGTGTGAATTGATAACTTCTCGTTTGTTTTGCCCTTGGGGTGCGGAGGGATAAAACACAAAGGTGCCGCCAAAGGTTGCTGCGGTATTGTCGATACCGCTTGGTGTGCCATGTACTGCTTGCTCGCCACGGAAAGCGATACCATTAATTTGTTCATCGCTTAGCGCCATTGAAAAAGAGTGGTTGATGGCGCGTGCAAGCGCAACGGCAGCGGCGGCGCTGGCGCCTATGCCACCATTGGTGACTGGCAGAGAGCCGGCGAGTGTGATGTGCCAACCATATGGCGCAATCCCCATGGCGGTAAAAATGGCGCGGACCATTTGTTCATATTCGCTGTGCTTAAGCGGCTTGAATGTTGGCACTTTCGGACGATGGTCGATGATGGTAAGCTCCGCTCCCATTTGCTCGATGATGGCTTGCGTGCTGAGCTCAAGTGCCGTGACAAGCGCGGGTAAGCCATAAACGACAAAGTGTTCGCCGAGTAAAATTATTTTTCCGTAGCCGCGGTTCATGTTTCTGGTACAAATTTAATGCCGTAATGGATGATGCCTTTTTTATGAGCAAAAAGTTTGCGTAAAACACCGTGCACTCGCATGCCAATATGAAGATCTTTAGGTGTTACGTCCGTAAGTTGTGCTACAAGTCGTGGTCCTTCATCAAGCTCAATGAGGCCGATGCAGTATGGTGCCATTGCTTTGAAATCTGCTGGCGGTGTGGTTACCTGTGAAAAGGATTGGAGTGTGCCGCGTGGCGATAAACGATGTGGTTCAAGGTTAGTGCTACCACATGAACAGTAGCGTGTTGCGGGAAGATGTATTTTTTTGCAGGCGTTGCAGCGGTTGCCTTCCAGGCGATAGTGGGCGTTGAAGTGCCGCCAGGCGGCGATGGGAGAAGTCATGGCCGGGATCCATCCTGATTCTTAAAAATTTTAATTTTCTGATTCACTTAAAACTACCTATTGTGGTACGTGATGTCAATTTGGCGTTGAAGGGTTAAAGTCCTTTTACATCAAGGGGTATGATGCCTGAGGTTTGCCAGTTGCGCTTAATGTTTTCTGCCATGGCTGCATTAGTGCACACCGCGATACCACAATCGCCACCGCCGGCGCCAGAAAATTTAGCAGCAGCGCCATGTGCTTGTGCGATCGTAATGAGTTTAGTGAGAGCTGGTGTTTCCAGATTGATGCCGGAACTTTGCGCGAGTTCTGCAAGCAGCTTTTGGTTGTGATTAATGGCTTCAAGAATGCCTGCGATGTTTTGGTTGGCGATGTTTTTTTCAAGCTCAATGACGCAGGTATTGATGTCTGCGCAGATGCGATGGTAGGTTGCGGTATCTTGTTCTTGGTACGCTTGCATGGCGGTGATGAGATGGGATGTACTTGCGCTTGTGCCTGAGAACCCGACTAGCAGGATGAGATCTTTGGGGAGTGTGATGGGTGTGATGCGTGGGCTTGATGTGCGTTCGTAGGAGATGGTGGTGCCATAGGTTGCTGCTGCAATATCAAAACCACTGCCGGTTATGGTTTGGGCGGTGTTATGGGCTGTGACGGCAAGGTTGAAAATCCTGGAGAGCGTTTCTTGGGTGGTGATATCAAAGCCATGGAAGGCGAGGATTGCTTTTATAGTGGCGACGACGGTGGCGGCGCTGCTGCCGAAGCCGAGTTTGTGGTGCGTGCCATCATGGGCGGGGATCCTGGAGATGTTTGAGGTGATGGAGAGTGTGAAGGGGGTTGGTTGTTGCACAAATCCCAATGCTGTTTCTGCCGCTGCGCGGCACATGGAGATTTTTTTTTCTTGTTCGTGAGTGAGCGGGGTGGCGATGACGAGGTGCCCTATGGTGTATATTGCCGTGATCGATGGGAGACCAATATCGGGGAGGTTGAAGGTGATGGTGGAGGCTTTTATGATCGTTGCCGTAACATGTCTGTCGATTGCCATAACAATACAGCGATTGCCAGGCTCGCGTATTGCCCATTCGCCAGTGAGCATGAGTTTGCCGGGGACATTAATTGTTATCACTGATCGCCTTTGTTTTTTTGAGCACATGAAAAAAGATGAGCGGTTTTTTTATGAATATGATACATTGAAACCCATTTTTTAAAAAAATTTATTTAAACAAAGTATATTGTGAAGGTGTTGAGCTATGAAGAAAATAATAATGCATAGTTTATATAGTGTTGTGTTGATGAGTGTTTTTGGATGCTGCGCAATGGAACCTCATGAGCCAGGGAGAGATAACGAACATTTTGCTGATCCAGATTTGGCATTATTGTTGCGCGCATTGGAATTGCACAATATGCCAGAACCTTTTGTTCGCCGTGATTATACGCACGTTGCTGTTTTTGCTTATGCATATCATCCTGAGACAAATGTTCCTTATGTGTTATTGCATCGAGATCAGCGTAGCCATGCTACTTGTTCATATGGTGGTTTAGCTTTGTTTGCAGGCGTTGGTAATTGTGCGTTGAATGCTTTGCAAATGTTTCATGACAAAACAAGAGATGCTTATCGAGAATCGCTTGCAATAAAGGATTTGGCATGGAGTGTTAATTTAAGTGATTGTTTGGTTAATTCAGACGACGGTATGCGATTGTTTTTTGTTAAATTGCCTCATATGATTGAGGCTGATAGATTGAAGGCCTTGCGGTCACGCGTTGCGGTTGGATCGGCTGTGGTTGATTATGAGTGGGTTCCGGCTTTTGATTTACGGCAATTTCATCAGCGATTATTTCTTTATGAAACTCAAGGGTTTAGAAAGCCTCTGTTCCAGGGGTTACGTGTTGTGCTTGCAAAGAGCGAGGTTCAGCATGCTTTGACGTGTATTTGCCGTGGGTTTCAACTAGAGCAAACAGTGCCGGATTATTTTGATGAAGCAATTCGATTTGATGCTTCGGGTATTGAACAATGTAAAGAACGGCTGCGTGATATTAGACAACGTTATGCTCCAGCTCTTTATGAGGTTATGCCCTACGTGCGTGATGAGGAGCAACAATGTCTTGCTCTTTTGCGTTCCGGTGGTTCAATACATTGGAACTTTATTGGCGGTCGGTTTGAGCATTGCTCTAGCGAGTATGATATATTTCGCTTCATTGAAAAACATAGTTATCGCGTTATAAACCACAGCATGCTGCAGCATGCTAATTTTTCTTTGTTTGTTTTTCCTCGGCTGAAATCAGTTTTCATTATGTTGTATCTCAATGATCTTGAAGCCCATGCGATAACGCATCCTTGTCTTGCGCTTGTGAATTTTGAGCAGTTTTTAGATGATAAGTATGAGGTCTCTATAGCGGGTTCATCTGGAAAGATAATGTTGCATTCAGCTGCTATTGCGACTCTTCATAACCCGTTCTTGCAGCTCTGGTTGCAGGAAAAATGTTTTTGTTTTTGTTAAGTGATTTTCTCCTTGATCCTTGTGCGCAAAGTTGTTATTTTTTTCTGCAGCTATTTATTTTTGAGTGAATAGAGAATTAAAACGTTTAGAATCAGGATGGATGCCGGCCTCCGGATTGTTGTCCGGGGCGGGATGACAAAGTTAGTATCGTTCATCAAATCAAATGAAAGGAATTTATCATGATGAAAAGGATTGTTTTTTTAGCTGTTTTGGGTTTTAGTGCTTGCAGCTGGTTGGGTGTGGTGGCAAGTGAACCAGCAGGGCAACAACATGCAGCGATTACTAAAAGAGATTTGGATGAGGCTGCGGCTGTGTTGGCCAGCTTAACACCAAAGGAGCAGGATGCTCTTAAGCAGCTTGTTGCGTCGCAACTTCAAGGAGTGTCTGCCAGGGATTTAGATGCTTTGCGTGAAACACTTTGCAAAAAGATTGATGAAAAAGTTGAATCGAAGCGTGGGTATTTAGGTGTGCAGTTCGCAACAATCATTGCAGCAACAGCACTGTTACTTTGGCTGGGTAGTATCGCAGCAAAGAATTTCGTCGACGTTCATCATGAGACCTACACGGTGACGCATTATAATGCTGATGGTTCTGTGACATATGAGCGACCATTTGCAACTACTCGTGGCTTGCGAGAGATGGTTGCCGGCTTGATGCACCGATAACTTTTGGTATTGATTTTTTTTGTGCCGGAGGGCTTGCCCTCCGGCTTTTTTTTATGTGATGTATGGATGACCTGCAATGCTACTAACAATGCATTGGATGATTTGTGGCATTTTTCTTAAATGTTCCATGATGATGGCATCATCATGTTCTTGGCATAAAATTTTCACGTTAGGTCCTGCATCGATAGTGAAGTAGCAGGGGATGCCGAGCTTGGTGCGCAGGTCGGTTACCTGTTGCATGATGTTGGCGGTGGCAGGGAGTAAAAAATTGACTGGCGGTTGACTGGTGTGCATGGTTTTGTGCATGCCGATGCAGTCTTGTTCTGCTAGTTGTCCTACGAGTTCAAAATTTTTATCTAAGATTGCTCGATGCATTCGGTCTAGTCTGCTTTCAGAGGCTTCAACCCATTTTTCATAAATAGGGCTGGTGGTTACGGAGTTTTGCATGGCCGTGCGCGAGCTTATTTTTTTAGGTTCTTGTGCAACAATAGCGACAATGATGCGGAATGTTGGCCAGTGACTGGCTGGTAAAAGTTGTTCTGCAAAAGAATCTGAACCATCTGGTCTGTGCCCGCGATGCCAGACTACAAAGCCACCAAAAAGCGAACGACAGGCTGATCCTGATCCGCGACGTGCAAGCGCAGAAAGCTCATGTGGTGAAAGGTTTAGGCTGAAGAAATGATTAAGACCAAGTGCAAGTGCGGCAAAACCACTTGCAGAGCTCGCCAAGCCTGCGGCGGTGGGGAATGAGTTTGTGGTGGTGATAGCGAGGGGGGGGCGATTATTGATGCCGGTAATTTTTAAAAAATCGAGGATTGGTTGGGTGTGAGCTTGTGATGGTCTTTGCCCATTGATGGTTATTTCATCCGTTTCTGTTGATGAAATGTCAATGGTGGTTGTGGTTGTGAGAGCTTCCAATCCAACCGATAAACTTGATTTGGTTGGCAAAAATAATTGTTCATTGCGCTTGCCCCAGTACTTGATAAGGGCGATATTTGGGTGGGTGGTAATTGTTACTGACATGAAGCTGTTTTTAATGTTAGGTAGCGTTGAGCCTCTTGTATATGGCTTGTTAACTGCTCAATTGTGACCAATTGTTCGGGCGAAAAAAAAATGGATTTTGAGGGTGTGTTAAATTGGCGGGAGAGTTGTATTAAGGCATCGCTCAATTGACGCCGACATATTTTTTTATCAATGATTGGACTTGGTCGTTCCAGGCGTGCACAGAGTGCCTTGTATTCTTCTGAGGAAAAAATTATTATTTTTACGGGTGTTGTTGCTATAAGGGTGTGTATATCATCAAGTAAATGAGTGCAAACGGTTTTTGCATATGGCGGTGTGAGCGGATGAGCCAGGTAGATGTTATTAAAAAGCACGATGGCTTCTGCTGCTGTTTCCAATGCATGATGGATGCTTTCTTTTGTTATGCGGATTAAGGGGCGGGGAGTTGGTTGTAGTTTTGGGGTGCGGCGGATTCTAGTTCCCGAGTACCCAGAGTACATAGCGTTTGTGGTGATAGGGGTACACAATAACAATAGGCATAAAAGACAGACAACCATAAACGCACCTTACCTCTTACATGATTTAGTTAAATATTTTTGCAGAGTGTAAAGCTTGTTTACTTTTTTTTCAACCTAAGAATTTTTTGCACCAGATGAGAACCCAGACGAAAAGTACCGTAGTGAGGACTGAATCAAAGCGATCCAGAAAACCGCCGTGACCGGGGAGAATGGTGCCCGCATCTTTGACGTTGCTCATGCGCTTGAGCTTTGAGAGAAAAAAGCCCCCAAGAAATGCGAGACTTGTTTGGGCGGTGCAAAACAAGATGAAGATAAGCCAACCTTGAACGGGACCTAAGAAGTACCAGAGGTGATTGTAGTAGCCAAATATCGAGATATTCATTTTTGGCATGATAAGCAAGTTGATGAGCATGATGCCTGCAATGCTTCCAGCAAAGCCTTCCCAGGTTTTGCCGGGGCTAACCGAAGGACACATTTTATGGCGCCCTATTGTTTTGCCGACGAGGTATCCAAAGGTATCGGCTGACCAGGCAATTAAAAAGGGATAAAGCGGAAGCCACAAGTTGTCAAAGTGATAGCGATAGTTGAGATAGATGAGGCAGAGGAATGGGAAGGTTGGATAAACAAGTGAGATGAGGGCATAACGGATGGGTGTGGTAGGCATCAGCTGTGGCCACTCGAAGAAGAGAATGACCAATAATATGCCGAGAAGAAAAAAGGTAAACATGGTTACCGAGTGGAGGTATGCGCCGGCCATGCAGCCAAGAAGAATGCTTCCTGAGACCGTCCGGGTAAATAATTCATTGTTCGATAGAAATTTAATCATGGTACAAAACCTTTCTCAAACAAAGTCCACAACCGTCTGCTTTTAAGAGCTTTTGTTGTGGGTTGGGATTATCGCGTATTTCTTGTAGATAGGATACAGGTAAATCCTTGCGGCGTGCAACATCCAATGCATATCCGATCATTCTGCGGATTTGAAAACGTAAGAAAGACTTGCCCTTGATGGTGATGCGTAATGCGTGGTAATGAGTGATTTTTTCCATGGAGATGCTATCAATGGTGCGGATTGTTGATTTCTCGGTATCTTCAATTTTGCAGAATGATCCAAAGTTGTGTGTTCCTTCATAGAGCGCAAGTGCTGCGGCAAATTTTTCAAAATCAACATGATGGATGAATTCGTAATGCCAGCCAAAACGAGCAAGGAATGGGCTTGGTTTTTGTAAAAACAAATGATAGTAGTACGTTTTTTGTTTAACGTTTTTGCAGGGATGGAACCCTTCAGGCGCTTCTTCTAAGTCGCGGATAAGAATGCTTTTGGGGAGTTGGTTGTTCCATGCGGCTTTAATGGTTGCCGTTGGAATTGAAAGATCGGTGGTAAAGGTTGCGACTTGCCCGAGTGCGTGAACACCGGTGTCGGTGCGCGAGGCTCCAACGATGGTAATGGGCTCTTTGAAAACCTTTTTAAAAGTATTCTGGAGACATGAGGTGACCGTGATGGCGTGCGGTTGTATCTGCCAGCCGAAAAAGTCGGTGCCATCGTAGGTGATGAGTGCTTTATATCGTTTCATAAAACTCATATATTTTTAAAAATAGTACCAAAAAAAACCCCCATCCAGACGAACGTCTTGGACAGGGGAAATGGAGGTTATCTAATTAATACAATCTCATGATACACGAGTGAGGAAAAAATTGCAACAGGATTTTGTGAAAAATTTGTAAAGGAGGATGTATAGAAATATTTACTAGCAAGGCGTTTTGATTAAATTTCAGATAGTTTTAAATTAACAAATAGCCATCAATAAAATGCATGTTGAAATTATTTTGTCGCATTGTAGCGAAGCGTTTGTGCATAAACCTGCTGATAAGCCGCGACAGTTGATGCGAGTGAGAATTTTTTTTCTACAAGAGCTTGATTGTTTTGACGCATAGTGGTTTGCAGATCGGGACTTGCCACTAGGGTGCTGATGGCTTGTGCCAGTGCTGCAACATCGTTTGGCGGTACGAGCAGCCCATGAACCTCATGGGTGATGACGTCATGATGCTTTGTCGTGTGTGTTGTTATTACTGGAAGTCCGAAGCAGAGCGCTTCAAGCAGCGCTATTGATAAGCCTTCGCTTTGCGACGAGAGAGCAAAACAGTCAAAGAGCGGATAGAATCGGAGCGCATCTGTTCGCTGACCGGTAAATATCACTTGATTGGCGATGCCTAGGGATGCTGCAAGTTTTTTTAATGCTGGTTCTTGGCTCCCGCCACCAACGATGAGGAGTTTTATATTTTCTTGTTTGATGTCTTTACATGCCTTAATCAAGATATCGAATGATTTTATTGGTTCAAGGCGCCCAATGGTGCCGATAACAAAATCATGATCGTTGAGCCCAAACTCAGCTCGTGTTAGTGGGTGTTGGTATGCCGTCGATCGTGCGGATTGATAGTCAATGCCGTTGTTGATACAGGTTAATTTTGTTTTGGTTGCAGGAGTGAGGATATTTGTTTGGTAGGCTTCATAGGCCGATCGTGATACAGCAACAATGGCGCTTGCATACCCCACTGTTGCCCGATCAAACCAATTTCTAATTTTTCCTTCATCAAAGCTATTACCATGAATGTCACATATGATAGGAATGTTGAACCATCGTGCCATAAGGCGTCCGATGATGTTGGCCGACCATAGTGCGCTATGAATGAGGTTCGGTTTGGAGCGCTTGATTAGGCGTATGAGTTGCCAAAGCGCATAAGGATCAGCGTAAGAGAACCATCCTTGTATATGGTGTGTTGCGATGCCAAGGTTGGTGAGCGTTGCAACGTGAGGGCCGTGATAAAAATAAGCGACGATGTGTTCGTGTGGATTGTTGTGGGCAGTGCGTAAAAAATTGATCAGAGCCGATTCGGCTCCGCCGATTTTGAGGCTGGTAATGATGTGAAGTATCTTCATGATGAAAACAGTTTTAAGAAAGCGTCATTGTCAATTCCCATCTGCCTCAAAATACTGCGAAAAGTTCCTTGGGGGATTTCTTTTTTGTTCATAGGGAGAATAACCGTTTTGCCTCGATCATTTTTAAATTTTCCGTGAGAACCTGATTGTGAGATAAATTCAAAGTTTAATTTTCGCAAGACAAGCGCAATGTTTTTTGAGGAATAAGGTTTAGACATTTACGATTTCTCTGCCTAGGAAAATATTATCGATTTCCTTAAGCTCGACTTTTTCATGTTGGAAGTAAAGCTCTACGGCTTCTTTTAGATTTTTAATTGCTTCTTCTATAGAGCTGCCGAATGAAGATACCTCTACATTAAGACATTGGGCGACATAGTGCTCATCTTCTCTCCAAATGACAAAGCTCATTGATTTCATGGTATTCTCCTATTATCACTTCAAAAAGGGGGCTTAGCGTTTAAACTAAGCCCTCCTTAAATTGTTATTCGCCTAAATCACTCTGCGTTACTGGCGCTGAGCCATCAAGTTCTTTTTCAAAAAAGGTTTGCAGTTTTTTCGCACGTGATGGATGACGTAGCTTGCGTAGTGCTTTAACCTCAATTTGACGAATACGTTCGCGGGTGACCGAGAAGTCTTTACCAACTTCTTCAAGCGTGTGCTCAGAAGCAACGTCGATACCGAAACGCATCTTCAGTACTTTTTCTTCTCGCGGTGTGAGCGATTTTAATATTTCGCGGACCTTTTCTTTCAGGTCTTCATTGACGACAGCATCAACTGGTGAGTACTCGTTCTCATCCTCAATGAAATCCTTCAAATAGGTATCATCGCTATCGCCTACCGGTGTTTCAAGTGACACAGGTTCCTTAGAGATCTTGATGATATTTTTAATCTTCTTTTCATCAAGATTGAGTTCTTTGGAGAGTTCTGCAAAGCTAGGCTCGCGTCCTGTCTCCTGAACATAGTTGCGCGTGATCTTGTTGATTTTGCTTAACGTTTCTACCATGTGGACTGGTACGCGGATTGTGCGCGACTGATCTGCAATTGCGCGTGTAATTGCTTGACGAATCCACCATGTTGCATACGTGGAAAACTTGAAGCCACGTTCAAATTCAAACTTTTCAACCGCCTTGAGCAAGCCAATGTTGCCTTCTTGAATGAGATCTAAGAAATGCAATCCACGGTTGATGTACTTTTTGGCGATATTGACAACCAAACGAAGGTTGGCGCGGGCAAGATCATCTTTGGCTTCTTTGTCTTTCCGTTGTGCGATAATAAATTGTTTATAAAGCTTCATGATTTTTTCTTTGGAAAGACCGGCTTCAGCTTCTGTTTTTTTGATGATCTTTTGGCCGCTTTTTATCGTTGTTTCCAGCTGCGTTATTTGTTCTAGATCTTCTGGTTTAGGTGTTTTTAAGCTCTTATAGAAGGCGAGTTTTTCTTCACAGACGGCAGACTCATCTTCTCGTTCTTGTATCTTAAAAACAATTTTTTCTATTTTTTTGCCGAACTTGCGGATTTGTTTATTCGAAAGTTTGATGCTGCGGATAACATTAACAATCTGGTTACGGTTTTCTTCAACCGTTGCAAGCATTTCTTTTTTCTTTGATTCATCGCTGAGCAAGTTGCGATACGAACGGTAGATTTTATCTTCATTGTTAACAAGATCTTTAATGGTGTTAATTTGCTGCAGCAGCTTTTGCCGTTCTTCTTCAAACTTTGGCGAATTGTCCTCATCAAAATCTGAAAATTGAATAATTTCTTTTAAAAATAGCGGTTCGCGATTTAACCGTTCTTCAATCCCCATGAGCTCTTTGGCGACGAATGGAAATTGAGCAATAGCATCTATCGATTCGTGTTTTCCTGCCGCTATTTTATCCGCGATAATTTTTTCGGTTGTTTTATTAAGAAGTGGTATTTTACCAATTTCTTTAAGATATAACTTAACCGGATCATTGAGTTGACTTGGTTCTACGAGACTTTTTAGTTTTTCAAGTTCCCCATCTTCATCAAGATCGCCAGAAAGATCGACACGTTCGATAGATGTTTCGATGTTCTTTTTCAATGGATCATAAGTTGACGTTGCTTCCGCGCCAGATGTTTCTAAAATTGTTTCGAGATCTGTCGGCATCGATTCCAATTCTTCTTGCGAAATGAGATCGATGTTTTCTTTTTCCATAAGGCGGAACAATTCGTTGGCGTCTTCTTCGCTGAGTTTGTTCTTTGTGGTGAAATTGAGTAATTCTTCATAGGTGAGGACGCCTTCATTTTTACCACGTTCAAGAAGATGCTCAATTTGTTTTTCGATGCTTTTGAGTGGGGTTGCTGCTTGTTCTTCCCCTTCATGAATGATCAGTTCTTCCGTTTCTTCGGATCCATCTTCGTGTATTTTATCTTCATCATCAAGAAGGTGAGCGGTTGTTTTTTTTGCCGTTTCCTTAGGAGCTTCTGTTTTCTTTGGGGCAGTTTTTTTTGTTGCCGATTTCGTGCTTGAGGTAGTTTCGTTTGGTGTTTTTTGTGGTGTCTCAATAGATATATTTTTTGCTGTTTTTTTAACTGTTTCTTTTTCTGTGGTCTCGAGGTTTTTTTTGATCGTTTTTTCTGGGGCCTTCTTTTTGAGCTCCTTGTTTGCGCTTGCGACCACAACTGTATTCTTTTTGGGGGTTGCTTTTGGCTGTACTACCTTTTTAGGTGCCGCAAATTTTTGAGCAACGGTTTTTGGAGCGGTTGTTTTTTTAACAACCGCTTTTGGCGCTGGGCGAGTGATACCTTTGCTTACTTTTTTGATAACTTTTTTTGTTGTTTTGCCAAGTTTTGGTTTTGCCGTCTTTTTTATAACCTTTTTGGCTGTTTTAGCTTTAATGGTTTTTGTTGCTCGGGCTTGCTTGCGTGCGGCATGTGCCTTAGGAGCCGCCTTAGCTGCTTTGCGTGTAACTTTTTTTCCTTTGACGTTTTTCGCTACCTTCCCCCGGTGTGCTTTGGTGTGTTTTTTGGTCATATGAGTCCCCTGTTTTGTATTCCTTGTTTAAATTTTAAAAAAGTCCCAAGTACTTCGTTAAGGCGCTCTACGTTATTCTCTAACCGTGCAGCATGCATTTCTTCTTTGAGTTGTTTTACAATGTTTTTCCAATTAACTTTGCAGAAATGCGCTATCAATTGATCAAATGATTCGGTCGAGGCTGCACCATCGTACTTTAAACTTACCCTAACAACCCAGGACCGCGTTTGCTCGTTAAGGTTGTCAAGAAAGGCATCCCATGTATTTTCATGGCCTTGTTGCTTGACTTGTTCTAACGTTTTGAGCAGGGTCTGCATATGAGTTGAAAAATAGGGCAATAGCTGTGCGTCTATGTTCGGTGTTTTTTCGTTTTTGCCTATATTTACCATTATAACAGAAAATATTTTTTCTTCTAGTTCGTCCATTTCTTGTTCAGCCTGTTCTGGAGGGCTGGGCATAGGTTTTGGCGAGGGATTGTGCTGGATGGCATGCCGATTGCGTTGCTTAATCGTGAGACTTTTGAGCGATTGTAATGGAAGTTGCATGATTGATGATGCCTGCTGGAGCAGTATGTCTTGCTTGAATTCATCGTTAAGGCGGGCAATAACATTGGTGATTTTTTCGGCGAGCGCCACCTTTTCAGATAGTGTTTTTTGTAAAAAATTGCTTGAGAGCGTTTGAACGAAAAAAGAAAAAATGTCTTGGGCATTGAGGATGAACGGCGTGAGGTCGCCATTGCCAATGAGAAAAGATGCTGGGTCTTCCTTGGCTGGCAGTTGCACTACCTTGAGTTCTAAATTGACTTCCCAGCAGAGTTCCGTCAAGCGGAGCATGGCTGTTTGCCCTGCTTTATCGCCGTCGTAAAGCACATAAAGCGTTTTTATGTGTCGTGATAAGAGCTTAAGGTGTTCGAGGGTGCATGCTGTTCCGAGCGTTGCTACGGTGTTGGTATAACCGTATTGTACCATGGTGATGCAGTCCATGTAGCCTTCGACCAAAAAGGCGAATTCCTTTTCTTGCATGGCTTTTTTTGCCATATCAAAACCAAACAGGATTTTGCCTTTAATAAAAACATCTGATTCTTTGCTGTTATAGTACTTCGCCCGATCATCGCCATGCTTGAAAATACGGCCTCCAAAGCCGCAATGTCTGCCAAGGTGATCGCGGATGGGAAATATAATGCGTTCTTCGAAAGGCGAATACAGATGTGTGCGGCTATCAACGAGGATATTATGCTCGATAAGATCTTTTGCTAGTATGCCGTCTTTGGCCATAGCCTTTAAAAAGACATTGAGTTGATTAACTCCGCCGGGAAAGTAGCCAAGGCTAAAGGTTGTTATGGTGTCAGGTGAAAGTTTACGTTCGACCAGGTACCTGTACGTGCTTGGCGTGCGTAGCAATTGCTGATGTGCCCATGCGGCAACCGCTGAACAGATGCGAAAAAAAGCTTCTTTCTCTTGTATGGCCTGAGCTGATGAACCTACTTTTTTGAGCAAATCTTGAGGGACAACGATTTTGTAGCGATCAATGATGTAATGAACGGCTTCCATTTGTGAAAGATTTTCTATCTTTGCAATGAAGGCGATAACATCGCCACTTGTGTGGCAACCAAAACAATAAAAAATCTGCTTATCTGGACTGACGGTGAAAGAGGCGTCGGTTTCAGCGTGAAATGGACAGGGGCCTTTCCAATAGCTGCCAGCTTGTTTGAGGTGCACATGCTCGGATATGACGTCAATGATGGGTAGGTTGGATTTTATGAAATTAAACAATGACATGCAACGTCCCTGCTATCCCTGGGGTTTTGTTGATTTTATGCTCACGATAATTAATCCCACGATACAAACCACAAAAAAGGTTAAGGAATACAGCTGTGCAGTTGAAAGAAACAGGCTAGCCTTGCTACCAAGCGATATCTCGGTGAGTTGTCCGCGGTCGCCGCGCCAGAAATCAATGGTAAAGCGCGAAATAGACTCGAGTATGAGATAGATGCATGTAATTTGTCCAGGCTTAGAGGTAAGGATTTTTTTGAAGAGCGGAAGCATGAGGAATATGGTGAATGAAGCGAGCGCAAGATATAGTTGCGTTGGATGGAGTGGGAGGTGGAGTGGGGCAAACCCTTCGGGGTTGGTAAACGTGATTGCGCATGGTAGATCTGGCGCTACTTTCCCATAGCAACAGCCGGCAAATAGGCACCCAAATCGCGCAATGGCCTGCATGAGGGGGCGTACTGGCAAGCAAGGTCCATAATCGCAAGTGTATTAATGCGATGGTATATGAGGTACCATGGCACGACGATAAGTACCCCTATTATTGATCCAAGGACAACAAATCCGCCTTCCCAGGGGGCTAGTATGTTGAGTGGGTGGTTCAAAAAATACTCCCATTCGGTGATGACGAACAATAGTCGTCCACCGACAACGCCTGCAAGGAGACCTAAGAAAAGAACATTGAGGTATTGCTCTCCTGAGATGAGCTTTGCTCGCTCCGGGTGGCGATAGGTGAGCCACAAAAAGACGGTAAAACCAAGCGCGATCATGACCCCATAGGAATGGATCCAAAGGGGACCGTAAAGATGGAAAAGACGTGGCAACATACGATAATCCTTGATTTAGTGAAGGGGTGAAAACCATCCATCATTGTCATCCCGACCTTCGAGCCGGGATCTATTTTCCAAAACATCCGCCATCATGATACAAATTTTTCTCAAAAAATGATACCCTTGCAAACACGGGTGGGTTTTTTATCGTAAAATAAAGGAAAAAATGAAAAAACATGGATTGCTGCTGGCTGTTTGTTTGTTGTTTTTGTTGGATGGAGTTTCGGCAACCGCTGAACAAGAAAAAACATATAATATTCGGCGTGAGATTGAGGCGTTTGTTGTCCTTCCTGATATGCATGATCGCTTGCACATGAAACATGACTTTATTCGTGCCATGCTTAATACCATTGATAAATGCATGGTGATTGCCAAGAAGCCTTCTGGGTGGGATCGTTTGGTAGATACCTTTTTTTACTCAATATTCCCCGGCGGGGTGTGTGAATTTGAAAGTGCCAAAGGGCTTTTGTTATTGCAAGAGGATGATGCTCCCTTGCTGCATGCATGTTTGCAGAAACTTTGCCAAAAGACAAATGTGCCTAAACCACTTGTTTTTCTCAACTGCCAAAAAGATTTTGTTAATGCAATGGCAGGTTCTTTTGGTCAGCATCATGCGCTTATTGTCGTTGGTAAATCATTGATTGATAAAATGTCGGACCAGGGTCTTGCGGGTGCGCTTGCTCATGAACTTGCGCATATAAAACATAATCATATGCCAAAGCTTCTTGTGATTGGTCTTACGGTCTTTACGCTGATGATGCTTCTATTAAGGTATGATGTAAAGGGGGAGATTAAAAACGCCGTCAAAGGCATCGGCGTTTTTGCTGTCTTTGGTTTGATTGCTGTGATTTTGACACGCATTTTTGAAGAGCATGCTGACGATACAGCGATTTATGATTTGGATGAAGCCGATAACTTTGTGGATGGCATGGAAGAGCTATCTGCGGATGTGCTGAGTAATTTCGAAACGTATAAAAAGGAATGTGAGTTTTTGCAAAAAAAACTATCGCTTTTAGTTGAAGTATCACCAAGGCTCGCTGGTTTTTTAAAATGGATTTTTGAGCGTTATGACAAAATGATGCGGAACGATTATGAAGCGACCTTGTATGGTCTTGGTGGTGATCATCCATCATTGTTACAGCGTATTGCTGCGGGCAAAGTGGCGCTTGAAGAAAAAGAAGGGCTTACTTGAATTCTAGCTTCTCTAAAATTTTTTCATAAAGAACGGTGGGCTCTGATGCTACCGTTCTTTGTTCTATCGTGGTGAAAAGATGAGGGGATTGTTTGCTAATCTCACGTGCATTTTCAACTTGATGAGCTGTTGAGCTGGCTACAAGCGGTATGACAATACAGGGCTTTTCAAAAAATGCTACTTCAAAAATAGTGCCAGCTCCTGCGCGGCAGATGATAAGATCTGCGAGATTGTAAAAATCTTTAACGTGCTCATGGTAGGAGAACGTGAGCGCGGGGATGTGCAAGTTTTGGTAAAAATCTGCCCATTGAGTGTCGCCTAAATTTCCCGTTTGATGAATGATTTGGATTGATGAGGCGATATTTTCTCCTTGGTTACCTTGTAAGAATCCTTTTAATGTGTTGTTGAGCATAAGTGATCCTTGAGAGCCGCCAAGCAAAAAAATTGTTTTTCGTGAAGATGTAAAATGTGGCGCTGCTATTGGTAATTGCGCATTAATTGCATCAATGATCGTTGCCCGATCAATGTTTTTATCCCGTATGGTGAAGCGAATGGGGTAGGCTGTGACGCTACATTTGTGTTCAAAGTTTATACCCAACAGATGACAATACTTTTTCGTAGCATGAAACGGTGTATAGATGACATGGGCAAGCGGCATCAGCGCTTTAACCGCTTTGCCAGGTGCGACGTTGAGTTCATAAATCTCAATGCGGCTGCCGAGGATGCGACCAGCAAGGCAGATAGGTAATGCTATGAGGCCGCCGGTACTCAGGATAGTCGTGGGGCGATATTTGATAACAAGCCCAAAGCTTTTCACAAATGACCAGGCGATTTGGAACATTATTTTAGGGTAGTTCCATACTTTTTTAGGGATAAATTTATCGAGAGCAAAATGAATGACTTTGGTGATGAATGGATAGTTGCTCAAGATTTTTTTATCAAGCGATGAGGTCCCCGTGCAGAACATAATGCGACCATCGGGGTGTTGTTCGTACCAGATGCGGGCAGCGATGAGTGCCGGGAGGATGTGTCCCCCAGATCCACTTGCTACGGCAAAGAGTGTTTTCTTTTTCATTTTTCCTTTGTTAATTTCATGTGCTCTGCAATGACTGTGTCATGAGGAGCGATGGCTTGAGCTTCTTTTAAAACTTCCTGAGCTTCATCTTTTTTTCCCATTTTGATGAGAATGAGGCCCTTGGTGTCTAAATAATAGGGAGAATGTCGTTCAGTTGCAAGGGCTTGTTCTATTAATTCAAGTGCTTGCGGTAGCTTTTGATTCGTTTGGACGTAATAAAATGCGATGAGATTGTAGAGGTTTGGAGATGTTGGCTTAAACGCTAAAGCCTTTGGGATAAAGTTATCAAGGTGGGTATATTCTTTAATCGTAAAAAGTATGTAGGCGATGTGATAAAGAATTTTCGATTTAAGTTCTTGATTGGTTGTTAAGCTAAAAATGCTTTTGTAGTACACGATGCCTTTTTTATAATCGCCATGTTCGATACATAGGTCTGCCAATGCACTGAGCAAGCCGAATGAAGGTGTTGCTTTTTTGTTGACGGATTCTATAGTTTTGATGAGTTCTGTTATGGGCACGCCAGATTTGCGCAACAACAAGATGGTATGAATGACAAAGTTATCTTGAGGATTTTCTTCGAGCCACGCCTGGAGAAATGCCAGCGCTTCTGGCGATTTTTTCTGAGCAAGGAGAACTTCAACTTTGAGCAATTTAGCCTGCTTGAAAGAGGGAGCTTTTGCCAGGCTTGTGTTTACATGTTGGAGTGCTTTATCATAATTACCCGCTTTAAATTCAATAAGCGCCATGTCAAATTGATGTTCTGGTCGATTGCTTTTCATTTTTTTGAGATAGTGTGCCGCTTCTTCGTATCGTTTTTGTGCAAATAAGAGTTGGATGAGTTGTTTTTCTATCATTTCTTCAGAACCAACAAGATCAAGGAATTTTTTGTATCCTGCGATAGCGTCATTGATTTTACCTTGTTGTTCAAGAAGAATGGATTTAAAAAGCCAGCCTCGATCAAACCGTGGGAAAAGATGAAGACTTTTTTCGATCATAGCTAGTGCCTGTGTTGCTTGGTTTTGTGCAAGATAGATTTTGGATTTTAAAAAATAGAACAAAAAATGCTTGGCATGAAGAATTGGTTTTTGGAGGCAATCATCGATAAACACGAGCGCTTTATCCAGCTCTTTGTTTTGGATAAATGATACTGCTTTGTAATAGGCTACTTGTGCATTGTCCGGGTATTTCTCTGCCAATGAGGTAAATAATCTTTCTGCTTTTGCTTCTTGATCTGTGTTGAGATATGCTTGCGCGATAATGAGCTGCAGTTCAAGATTGTTTTTAAATGCTGCTTCAAGTATGTTTGCCTTGCGTTCATAGAGTGCGACGATACTTTTAAATTGTCCGATATCAAAAAGAAGGTGAAAGAAGCCGCCATATGCATAGGGCGAGTGGGCTTGTTCAAGAACGTGTTGATATGCTTTGAAGGCGTCAGGAGCTTTTCCTCTGGCATGCAGATAGCAAGCTTTGAGGTATTGCTCATAGGATGATTCTTGTTGTTCATCATTAATGAAATAAATGGATGGTTGTGTAGCGGTTGCTTTGGCATCTTTTTGTTCAAGGTGAAGTGTTCTTGATCGTATATTGTTATCCGTTATGGCTGATTTCGTTCTGTGACGGACGACAGGCATTGCGTGTAAAGGGATCGTGAAGCATATTAACGCCATGGTTCCCTTTTTGCTAAAAAAACTCATTAGCTCTCCTTTTTTTGTGCCCCTTTTAGTAGCGGTCAGATTTTTGTGGGATGCTGCGTAGGTGCTTACATCGCACAAAAAATAGCTCCAAAGCCTTTTTCAACTCTGGATCATGTACATTCGATAATGTTGCTTCTTCTTTACTACTTAATTCTACAGTAATTTCATTATATGGTTTTCGACGGTGCCTCACAAGATAGGAATCTTGGATCAATGGTTTGTCTACTTTGATATCTTCGGTGATAAAGCGGATGGTGTTAATATGAGAGGCACCCAGATGAGTATTGATCTTTTGTTTAAGCATGCTTGAAAGCAAAAAAAGTTCTTGTGCCCAAGCTGGGTGCACCACTTTAAGGAGAAGGGTTCCTTCTTTGATCTGAGCAATAGAAACTTTGTCCTTGAGTGGGCCCATAATGATGTCCCAGTTTTGCATCAAGGAAACTTTCCATTTTTGATCTTCGGGTATGAGTTTTGTAAGATACTCTTTAAGTAGGGCAGCCATTCGTTAATCTTTTTTATTGTTTTTTTTATTGTACCGTTGTGGGAGAGAAAGCGCTATTTTTTATTGTTTTTAGGGTTTTATCGGTTACTTGCACCGCTCCTTGTTTGTGATTACAATGGGGGAAGGTTGACATCACAATGGTTTTTTATGCTAGGGTTGCTATGCAGTATGAATTTTTAGTGCTTTTGCCTCCGCTGATCGTAATAATTTTGGCTGCTATAACCAAAAATGTTAGGGTATCGGTTGGCGTCGCGATTCTTTTTTCTGGGCTTGTTGTTAATGATTTTTCACTTTCGGGGGCGATGCAGACCATAGTTCTTCGTTTTTGGGAGGTTACTGAGTTAAGCTCCTTATCTTCCTGGGCGACCTTTCAAGAGGCGTCTTATTTGCCGATCTGCATTTTTTTGTTGTTACTCGGGGTGCTTATTGAGCTTATTCAACAATCCGGTGGTGCTTATGCCTATGGAAGTTTTATCATTGATAAATTAAAAAGTGCTAAAAATGCGCAGCGAGCTTCATTATTGTTATCGCTGATTTTCGCAATGGATGATTATTTTAGTAGCTTGACGGTAGGTGCTGTCATGCGTCCAGTCACCGATCAATTCAGAATCGCACGTGTTAAGTTAGCGTTGTTGGTGAATGCCCTGGCTTCTCCGCTCGCCGTGCTCTTTCCCTTGTCAAGTTGGGTTGGGCAGATCATTGGCTCTTTACGGCAGGCTGGTATCAGTATGGTTGATACACCACAGACGTTGATTATTCAAAACCCTTTTTCATTATATCTTTCAGCGATTCCTTTTTTGTTTTATCCGTTGTTGGTTTTTGTGTCGATTTGGTTTTTGGTGAATCGAGGGCTATCATTTGGTTTGTTGGCAAAACATGAGAGTATTGCAGCTAAAACAGGGAATTTGTTTGCAGGTAAAGTTTCAGTGACGCGACAGCCGCGTAAGGGACTTAATAATCGATCATTGGCATCTGTTTGGGATTTTTTATTACCGATTTTTTTGCTGGTGTTTTCGGTTATTTGGTTTGTGTGGAATGGGGCGACGATCTTTTTTTCTTTGTTTAAAGGTAGTTTAGTTGCGGTTGTTATTTCAATTCTTTTCTTGAGTATTCGAGGATGTATTACTCCACGCGATGTGCCGCATATCATTAAGCAAGGTGTTTTACTAATGGCTTCTTCGGTTATGGTCGTGGTACTCATCTGGACGTTGAGTACATTGTTGCAAAAGGATTTGCAGACGGGGACTTATTTGGCGAGTTTTGTTGAGGGACGCTTGCCGGTTGTTGTGCTGCCGGTATTGTTTTTTGTTGCCGCTGTTTTGATTTCTGCTTCGATGGGATCTGCTTGGGGAACGATTGGAACACTTATGCCGATTGCTGTTCCCATGGTTGTTTCATTGTCTGGCGTGACAACGCCCGTTGCTCCTGGCCATGTGCTTTTGTTATTGCCTTTGGTTGGCGCGGTGATTTCTGGTGCTGTCTCTGGCAACCATTTATCACCCATTTCTGACGTGATGTTTATGTCGGCAACCAGCGCTGGTTGCTATCATTTGGATTTAGTCAAAATTATGGTTAGCTTTGCCATTCCGGTGGTGATCGCAACAACATGTTCCTTTTTTATTGTTGGTTTTTTACTTGCCGCTGGTTACGGCATCGGAATAACGGTGCTGGCATCTCTTGCTTTAGGAGCGCTCATTAATTTTTTGATTTTGAGTACATTGCATTGGATGAATCATCGGGTGATGAAGTAGTATTTATTTTTCTAAAGGACAGGGAGGGGTTTGATGAATTTGCTTGATCTTTTGAATCAATCTCGGCGTACGTTTGCTCAACACCCAGCGCTTATCATGCGCATTGGCTATCGAACGGTGACCTTAACCTATGAACAGGTCTATGAGCGAGCGCATCAGACGGCTTCATTTTTAGCGGCCCAGGGAGTAGGCAAGGGGGATTGTGTGGTTGTATGCGCGCCAAATTCCCCTTATTGGATTTGTTTATTTTGGGGATGCCTGCTGCGTGGTGCACTTATTGTGCCGCTCAACACGCAAAGTACCGACCAGATGATTGAGAAGATTTTAAACCAAACCGAGGCCAAGTTATTTTTTACATCTCGTAGCTTGCGCCATGCTGTCATTGATAAGCCAACTTTTGCGGTGGAATTATTGGATGAATTGATTGTGTCCTATGCCGGGCAATCTGTTGCGGCTGTGCAGCCAGTTGATGATGATTTAGTCCAAATTTTGTATACCTCTGGTACAACGGGTGAGCCGAAGGGCGTTATGCTCACGCATGCCAATCTTGTGGCCAACGTTTCTGCGATGACGCAGCTTTTTAAACTTCGTCCTCTGCATGAACGGATTTTGTCTATTTTGCCATTGAGTCATATTCTTGAACAAACGGTAGGTTTTTTGGTTCCTTTCTCCTGTGGTGCTACTATCGTATATGCTCATAGTCATGCTGCTATTGCATCGCTTCTCAAGGAGTTTTGTATTACAAAAATGATCGCCGTTCCTGAATTTTTGAAGATTTTGATGGCGCGTATTATGGCCAAGGTGCGTGAAGGAAAAAGGGAAGCGATTGTTGGCCGTCTTATGGCCCTCAGTTCCTATGTGCCATGGTGGTGGGCAAGGCGACTCTTATTTTACCCGATTTTACGGCAGCTAGGGGGATGCTTAACCGTGGTTGCTTCTGGTGGCGCGCCACTTGATCCTGAGCTTGAAACGCAATGGAATGCATTGGGTATCCAGGTGTTGCAAGGTTATGGATTGACAGAGACTTCGCCTGTTGTGGCCTCAAATACCTTTACTGAACATCGCCCGGGAAGTGTTGGTCGTGTTGTTCCTGGAGTGAGCGTTCGTTTGGCTGCGGATGGCGAAGTCCAAGTTAAAGGCCCATCCGTTTTTCAAGGCTATTTTAAAAATGAACAAAAAACGCGTGAAGTATTTACGGATGATGGATGGTTTATGACCGGTGATGTGGGGGAATTTGATCGTGATGGCTTTTTGTTTATCAAAGGGCGGAAGAAATACATGATTAAAGGCGCTGGCGCGCAGAATGTGTACCCTGAGGATATCGAGGAAGCATTAAACCATGAACCAGTGATTAAGGATTGTTGTGTGCTTGGTATTGATCAGCCAGGAGGAGCTGTTCAGATACATGCTGTCATGTTGCTACGAGAGCAGTTGCCAGCAGATAAGGTTGAAGCATTGATACATGAAGTCAATGAGCGGCTTGCCTCATACCAACGCATTGGTGGATGGACTGTTTGGCCAGAAGACGATTTCCCTCGCTCTGCAACGCGAAAAATAAAAAAAGAAGAGGTCAAAGCTTTTTTGCAGACACGAGAAAAAAAGACGTCGTCGTCTGATGAGGTTTCGAAAACAAAAAGTCGCCTGATAGAGCTGGTCTCTCAATTGACTGGTATGCCCGTGGACTCAATTATGCCAACGACTTTGCTGGTTCGGCAATTACATATGGATTCGCTTATGATCGTTGAGCTTTTGGCACGCATCGAGGATTCATTCGGGGTTACTGTTGATGGTTGGATCATTGGACCGACAACCACGGTCGCGCAGGTGCAGGAATGGATTGACCATGGTGCACCCGCAGCAAAACCAGTATCATTGAAGGTGTGGCCACGTTTTTGGTGGGCCCGCATGTTGCGTGTACTTTTGCAACCAGTTTTAACATCTTTTACGCGATTAGTTACTCCGATTCGCGTGGAGGGGTTTGAACATCTAAAATCATTATCTTATCCTGTTATCTTTATGCCGAACCATGTGAGTTTGATAGATCCTTTTTTTGTGCTCGCCGCATTGCCGGCTAAGGTGCGCCGACGTATTTCTTTTGCCGCTGCCTATGATGTTTTGTATCAGGATTATCGTTGGTTAGTACCCTTGGCGGAACTGTTTTTTTATGCATTTCCATTTCCGCGTAAAGAAACTGAAAACATTAATCATGGCTTGATGCTTGTGGGCCAAGCGCTTGATCATGGGTATTCGGTGGTTGTTTTTCCTGAGGGAAAGATTTCTGAGTCTGGTCAACTTTTGCCACTCAAACAGGGAACCGGTCTTATTGCAAGTCAGATGATGGTAACCGTGGTGCCTGTTGCCCTATTCGGTGTGCGGAAGGTCGTCAGAGTAGAGCAACATTTCCCGCATCATCGCGGTGTGGTGACCGTTCGTTTTGGTAAACCAATAACCATTGGTAAGTCGATGCCTGTTGCTCAAGCGACAGACGTGGTTGATGAGGCAATGCGTAAGCTGCTTAGTTCTTAAAAAATCAGGGGACCGAAGTCCCCTGAAAATCTTATTCATCGTCAGCGCGCGATGCACGTTTACGTTTATTTGGATCCAAGAATTTTTTGCGTAGGCGAATTGATTTTGGTGAGACCTCGATCAATTCATCATCATTGGTCCAATCTAAGCATGCTTCTAAGGTCATAACACGTGGCGGTGTAAGCTTAACGGCATCATCAGAACCAGATGCACGCATGTTGGTAAGCTTCTTTTTCTTCGTTGGATTGACTTCAAGGTCACTTTCGCGGCTATGTTCGCCAATAATCATACCTGCGTACACATCTTCGGTTGGTGCGATAAACAAGGTGCCTCGTGGTTGCAGGCCGTCTAAAGCATAAGCTGTTGCAGGACCATTTTCCAATGAAATCATAGCTCCGCGTGTGCGGCCAGGGATATCTCCAGCATATGGCTCATAGCAATGAAAACGATGGCTCATGAGACCCGTTCCGCGTGTATCGGTTAAAAATTGGCTACGGAATCCGATAAGGCCTCGAGCAGGGATTTTAAATTCCAAGCGAAGTTTATTGGTACCGTGATGTGTCATGTTTTGCAAGAGTGCACGGCGGCGACCAAGGTTTTCCATGATGACTCCTTGATGTGTTTCTTCGATATCGATGAAGAGCAATTCATAAGGTTCATGTTTTTGGCCATCGACGGTTCTGCAGATAACTTCAGGTGCTGAAAGTTGAAGTTCAAAGCCTTCGCGGCGCATGGTTTCTACAAGGATGCCCAGGTGAAGTTGTCCACGACCAGAAACTTTGAAAGTATCGGCCGAATCAGTATCCTCAACGCGCAGTGCGAGGTTGGTTTTTGTTTCTTTAAGCAAACGATCTCGAATTTGGCGTGAGGTAAGCAATTTGCCTTCGCGGCCAGCAAAAGGAGAATCGTTAACTGAGAAATAAATAGAAAGCGTTGGTTCGTCAATGTCAACATAAGGGATTGGCGTAGGTTTTTCTACGTCACAAATCGTTGTTCCAATGGTGATGTCTTCATCCACTCCGGCAAGCGCGATAATGTCACCAAGTGTTGAGTCTTGAACTTCTGTACGTTTAATGCCTTCAAATTGATACATTTTTATAATTTTTACCGGAGAGCCGATATATGTTCCTTTGCAGGCAATAACTTGTTTTCCTGTATTGATCGAGCCGCTAAATACGCGTCCGATAGCGATACGACCAAGATAGTCAGAGTGGTCCAGGTTGGTTATTAAAACGCGCAGATCATTTGTTTCCTGTTCGGGAACTGGAACATGCTCAAGAATCGCTTGAAAAAGAGGATCAAGCGTGCCTTCAAGCTTGTTTGGATCTTTTGATGCATAACCGCTGCGAGAGGAGCCGTATAGGATTGGAAAATCAAGTTGTTCTTCATGAGTTGCAAGATTCAAGAAAAGGTCATGAATCATGCCTTCAGTCCGTTCAATATCAGCGTCTTTACGATCAATTTTATTGATAAGCACAATGGGCTTAAGACCGAGTTGCAAAGCCTTTTGGAGTACGAAGCGGGTACCTGGAAGGGGTCCTTCAGCTGCGTCAACAAGCAACATGAAGCCTTCAACCATTTGTAGTGTTCGTTCGACTTCGCCACCAAAGTCTAAGTGGCCTGGGGTATCGACAATATTTATTTTGATACCATTATAAGTGATCGATGTATTTTTAGCCAAAATCGTGATGCCGCGTTCACGTTCAAGGTCGCCAGAGTCCATAACACGGTCCATTGTTTCTGGCCCAAAGGCAACGGTTCCAGATTGTTTGAGCATCTGGTCGACAAGTGTGGTTTTGCCATGGTCGACGTGAGCGATAATGGCAATATTTCGAATATCTAATCTCTGTTTAAAACTCATGAAAAGAATCCCCCTGTGCTTAATTTTGGTTATTGTTCCCTAGATGTTTAATATTAGCACAGAATAAAAATTTTGCAAAAAGAAATAAATAAGTCAAAAAACTAAAGAAAGGAAGCATAAAAGCTCCCTTTCTTTTTGTACTACATTATTAACAATAACGAACGTGTGCTTAGCGATGAACTGCGCAGAATGGCAACAATGCCATGGAGCGGGAAAGTTTAATTTGATTTGCCAAGTGACGTTGATGGTAAGCGCAGTTGCCTGATACTTTAGATGGAAGTATTTTGTAGCGTTCGGTTAAAAAGTTACGCAATAACGAGGTGTTTTTATAATCAATAAGTTGCTCTTGTTCAGGGTTTGCGCAAAAACGGCAATGTTTAGGGTTTAAAAAAGAGCTTTTACGAACTTTTTTCTTTAAAATACGAGAGCTGATTTTAAGTTTGAATTTTGACATGTTTTATCCTTGCTTATGCCTGAATTTCTTTTTCTTCTGTATCTTCTTCGCTGGCGCCATTTTCTTCGTTATGCTCAAGGTCGACATCAGAGAGAAGACCTTCCATCTTGTTGTCTTTCAAGAATGACTCAACGCTCGCTGAACGTGTGCTATCAATAGCTTCTGGTTTAAGATAGCTTGTTGGCGCGTTCTTTTTGAGTTTAATGGTGACATAGCGAACGACAAAATCATCGCATTTAATCTTGAAAAAGGAATCCAGTTCTTTGACGAAATTAGAAATAAAGGTTTCAGCTGCTTCGTATCGAACGAGCATATACATGCCGTAATCGTTGCCTTTGATTGGGTAGGCTAAGCGGAACTTGCCCCATTTATCAAAGGTAACAACGTGTCCCTGGTCACCGGTAAGGTGCTTGTCAAAATAACGCTCAATTTGCGTTATTTCATCTTCCGTGATTTCTGGGCTGGTGAGAATAAGTGTTTCATAACGTAACATCGAAGGTTCTCCTGTAACTTATGGGATAAACAGAGGTGTCGCTGCACGTATGTGCAGTACAACCAGCAAGGAGATAGCTGACAACTGAGCCAGCTAACGGTACCCTACATTTCAACTTGGTTTAGCATAGCAGAGGCGCTTAAAAACGCAATAAAATGTCTGGGTTCATGACATTTGAGACTGATGGGCCTCCATATGTCTATAGTATTC
>CAZBUZ010000005.1:0-29080 GCA_964495205.1 uncultured Pseudomonadota bacterium
CCACATAAACGGTACCGTCACCACCTACAGCCAAATCCTTAAAGCCGGCAATCTCAGCACCCTTCTCATCTTTGGCAACAATGACCATCCATGGATTAATGGCGTCAGTTCCCATCATCAACTTGTTATCCAAGCCAATAGCCCAAGCATCACTCACTTCTATGGTCTTGCCCTTAACAACGTCTTCTCTCAACCCAACTGCAACTTTTTTAGCTTTTCCCTCAACCTTAAGAAAGCCAACGGGCAAGTTAGCTAAAAATTGCATTTGGTCAGCAAGCGCTGTCGCTTCATCAAGTTTACGTTGTTTTTCTGCGGCTTCTGCATCATACTTTGTTTTCATGGCCTCTTCGCGTTTACGCGCATCAGCTTCAGCCATTTCTTTAGCTTTTTGTGCCGCCACAACAGCATCTTCTTTTTCTTTTTTAAGCCGTTCTTCGGTAGATTTTATCAAAGCTGCGGCATCTGCTTGGGCTTTTTTAAGCGCATCAGCGCCTTTACCTTGCGCTTCAGCCAATGTCTTTGCGGCACTTTCTTTAGCCGCCGCCACAGCCTTAGCCGCTTCATCAGCAGCCTTCTTAGCCGCTTCTTGCGCAGCCTGAAGAGCAGCCGCTGCCTTAGCTTGAGCCGCTTCTGCTTGAGCACGCTTTGATTTTTCAAATGCAGCCTCTTGCTTTGCAGCTTCAGCGCCAAGCATCTCTTTTATTTGTGCTACAATCTTATCCATATCGGCTTGGGCAGCAGGAGGAAGGTGCCCGCGAACGGTTTGGGTAGCTCTCAAGCGGTGCCATATTCTATCACGGCTTGCACCCCAGTGTTGTTTACCCCAAGGATCATCATTGTTATTGGCAAGAAGTTCATAATAACGGTTGCCCCAACGGCTATTCTGGTGCACCCAGAGCACACGTTTGTTATAAGCCATGTTGCGAATTTGGATTATATCATTTTGGTAAACATCACCGGAAACGCCAGGGAACGTTGGCTCAAACACAAATTGTGTATCGCTATGCTTATTCTTAATCGGCGTAAGATCTGGATGCGAAATTATTATTTCATAATGCGTCTTACCCCATCTACTATTTGCCGCTAACCACCACACCTTAAAAGGATTTAAAATACCAGACTTTGCTGGATTACCATATCCTGCATACAAAGAAAGGATTCTAATTTTATCGCCATATTTTATTGGTCCTGTTTGTAACGGGTTGCCAAAGTTTTGCACCATGAAAAATGACGGAGCCGTTCGGCTACGCGCATCTTCATGAGGGCCGATAAGAATTTCCACGTGATTGTTAGGTTCTTGCTTGTTATCGCCATGACGGCTTGAACCATGCGTCCACAGCCTACGCGTATCCAAAGACCGATTATCACCGGTATCAGCAGGATCTATGCAGATAATAGTGTTATAATTAAGGGTTCCTCCGCGACCGCCTTGCCATACCGCTTTGGATATATCGGCTTGAGCGGGAGATTGAACCAATTCGACGGTAAAATAATCATTGCTATCGCGACCACCAAAACACGTTACTTCTTGTTTGCCATTTTGGAACCAACGTCCACCATGAGAGTGAAGTTCATTTCTCGTGTTCACGTGATTCAACTTAATGGTAAATCCGTTGTTAATGACACCATCACCACCACGGCTTACTTCATCAACGCGCCAATTATCATTTGAGTCACCAATACCATTCGATCCGATTGTCGTTACTTCTTGTTGGCCTGTTGCAGGAGATCTATGGTGATGACTATGTAAATTGCGCCCTGTTTTCAAATGTTCCAAACGAATAACATCATTATGACCAACAGGTGTTCCTAAAGCGCAATTCCATCTATTTCCTGTGTGAGGCCCCTTAACAAGCCAATATTGAGCATCATTGCTACCGGTGGTACCATAGACAGCATGCTGTCCAGACGTACCCCAATGCGTATACGTCTCGCTACCAGATGTAAGATATTGCTTAGTATTGTTATGCTTTAGACGAACGATAGATCCATAGGTTATGGTTTCGACAATTTGAGCAGACGCACTCTGCATAAGAAATAAAAACAAACAAGACAAACTCGCCAGAGTTTTATCTCTCCAACTCCTTACTTTCTTCATTGCAAACCCTTTTTACAAGAAATTATGCCTCTCCATTTGACGAGAACCGCACTAATGTTCCCGGGCTCCCCCCGCCGTGGGTCTTATCCTCCTTCCTTCATACCTTTAACCCCTTTTCTTTAGAATAACTTGAAAACATGTATCGTTTGACAACTGGCCTGAGTATAAAAAAAAATGATTAATAAAATCAAGGCTCAAAAATAATGCTTTTTTTGTTAACGTCTTTTCTTCTTTGACGCGCCTTTTTCCACACCTTTACCCTTGCCATTTTTCTTCATTACACCTTTTTTACCAGGCTGATTAAAAGGCGATTGGATAAGCGCATGCGTAATAACCTCATCCATCGTTTCAACATAAACAATCGATAACGACTTATCAAGCTCTTGCTCAAATTCTTTGATATCTTTTTCATTACTTGCTGAAACAACAACCTTGGTAATCCCGAATCGGCTCGCCGCAAGAAGCTTTTCTTTTAAACCGCCAACAGGCAAAACACGGCCTCGCAAGGTTACCTCACCTGTCATCGCCACATCATGCCGCACCGCAATCTGCGTCAAAGCTGATGTAATAGCCGATGCAATAGTGATACCAGCAGATGGCCCGTCCTTGGGAATTGCACCTTCTGGAACATGAATATGCACATCAATATCAGAATAAAAATTTTCTTTCAAACCAAAATCTTTTGCTCGCGAACGCAAATAACTCATGGCCGCTTGCGCCGATTCTTGCATAACCTCGCCCAGTTGTCCCGTCATCGTTAAGGCGCCCTTGCCTTTGAGCACCGTCACCTCGATCTCCAAAATATCACCGCCAACCTCGGTCCACGCTAAACCTGTTGCCACCCCGATGGTATCAACACGTTTTTTCTCATCACGGCGATATTGTGCAACGCCCAGCCAAGACTCAAGCATGGCTTCGGTAACAACAACACTGGTGAGGTCTTTTTTTTCAAGAAGCAGTTGAATGCTTTTACGGAAGATTTTGGCAAGTGCACGTTCGAGTTGGCGCACGCCAGCCTCTTTGGTATAATCTTCGATTATTTTTTTCAGCAATACGTCGCTGAGCGCTATTTGCTCGATAAGCAGTGCGTGTTCCTTAAGCAACTTAGGAATTAAAAACTTCTTGGCTATCTCAAACTTTTCAGCTGCGGTATATCCTGTAAGGTAAATAACTTCCATACGATCCAACAATGGATAAGGAATGTTATCCATAACATTGGCCGTTGCGATAAACATTACCTTAGAAAGGTCATACTCAACTTCAAGGAAATGATCCACAAAAGACTTATTCTGTTCTGGATCAAGCACTTCAAGCAAGGCAGATGAAGGATCACCACGAAAATCCATCGACATTTTATCAATTTCATCTAACACAACAACCGGATTGACAACCTTAACACGCTTCATAGCCTGAATGACTTTGCCCGGCATGGCTCCAATGTAGGTTCGACGATGTCCACGCACTTCAGCCTCATCGCGCAATCCACCCAATGAGATACGAACCATAGGACGGCCAAGCGCATCAGCAATCGATTGAGCAAAAGAAGTCTTACCCACGCCAGGAGGACCCACAAGGCATAAAATTGGCGCATGTTGAAGACTGTCTTTTGCAAACTTACGCGCTGCCAAGAATTCGATGACACGTTCTTTCGGTTTTTTCATGCTGGCATGAGAAGCGTTCAAAATTTTTTCAGCCTGCGGCAAGCTTACAGTATCCTTGGATGCTTGATGCCAAGGAACGCTCAAAAGCCAATCAACATAATTGCGGCCGACCGCAGCTTCCGGAGACATTGGCTGCATCTGCTCAAGACGACGCAACTCAACCTCAACCTTCTCAAGTGCTTCTTCTGAAAGCTTGAGTTTTTTTGCTTTTTTTCTGAGCTCTGCAATTTCCTGAGAGAAATCATCACGGCCTAACTCGCGCTGAATCGCACGCATCTGCTCAGTCAAATAATAATCTTTTTGGTGTTTTTCAACCTGACTCTGTACACGCTTGCGAATATTTTGATCCGCCTTTAAAATTTCTATTTCGCGCTTGAGCAGGACACACATGCGCAAGGCACGTTCTTTAGGATCTATCATCTCTAACAAAAGCTGGCGTTCTGCAAAATCAAGAGACATTTGCACGGCAACAGTATCGCTCAAATAATCCAAATCCTCAGGACCATGAAAAAGCGCTAAAAGATCAGTTGATAACTTTTCATTTAAATGAATATATTCTTTGAATAAATCATAAAGGTTGCGCCACAACGCCTCAACGTCTGGAGATTTTTCCAATGGCATCGTCATTAAATCTTCCGCCAAAACCCCCAAAAACTTATCCGTTTGCACCACTTGTGCAATACGCGATCGGACGATCCCCTCAACAAGAATCTTAAGCGTACCATTCGGCAATTTCGCAACTTGTAAAATAATGCTACGGGTTCCAACGTGGTAAATATCATCTGGCGTTGGTGATTCAACATCTACAGCCTTTTGCGCCGTCACAAAGATCTCTTTGTTTCCATGCATGGCGTGTTCAATAGCCTTAATGGAAACATCTCTACCGACAACGACAGGAACTATGCTCTTTGGCAATGCAACAAGATTTTTAAGTGGAAGAACAGGTAAAAAAACCTGTCCCCCTGGTATGTTATTTTCTTCCATGAATGTTTGGCTACTACCCGTTCATTAATGTTTTTGTTTATAAAACAGCACTTTTTATGGTTTATAGTTTACAAAATGATCCCAAAAATGTAAATAACCAACCACCCACAACACCCGAAAGGACATCTACATCAACCCGGACCGCCACACCAATACCAATCAATTTTCACATAGAAATAAATACAGCATTTTCAGCCAGCCTGTCACAAGACAAGTCACAGCCACTTCGAGCTCACATGACAACACAAAAAATATTCTAAAAATTAATACACCCCCCAAGATCGCAACAAAAAACGATTAATCAATTGACGTTTTGGCATACTGGTCTATACTTTAAAATGACGCATTTAAAAGCAAAAAAGCACTGCGATTACACTCATAGAACAATATTTACCCGCACAAACAACACCTGTAATACTGTGCCCGCCAAGGAGGTTGCAAACTCCTTGAGTAAAAAAAGTTGATCACAAAGTTTGTTCCTCTTTGAAAAAATAATAAAAAAACTTTACACGGAGAGTTTATGCTAAAAAAATTGGGGTTCTGGTTGAATAATCTTTGGGAAGCGAAGCGCGACATTAAACTTAAAATAGTGTACCTTTCATCAACATTTCTTTTAATGTCTATGTGCTTAGTCATTTGGCGCCCACTCAAAAGCGCCGTGTTTCCTAAGATGGTCGGAGTTCAATTCATTCCCAACGCTAAACTTTATTCGCTTTTCTTCGTCATTCCGCTCATCCTGCTTTATTCAGTTTTAGTTGATTGGCTTCGACGACACCACTTGCTCTACTGCTTCACCCTGTTTTATGGCATTGGCGGATTAATTTTTGCTTATTTTCTCTCCCATCCCGTCTATGGCATCGCAAATACCCAGATCAATCCTCATCGTTGGATTGGCTGGGCTTTTTATTTTTTCATGGAAAGCTTTGATGCCTTCTTCTCAACAACCTTTTGGGCATTCGCTGACTCGATAAACAACCCCAAAGACGCTCGCAACTATTATGGCATCATCGTTGCCGGGTCAAAAATTGGTGGTATCGTTTCAGCAGGAGCTCTTTATACCATTCTTCGCCTATCTAACGTTGAAAGCCAAACGCTTATATTGCCACGCGCTCTCGGCCTTGGAAGCTTTTTGTTGTTTGCCGCCGGGTTTACCATTTATATGCTTATCAAAAAAGTCTCGCAAGATTACATGCATGGCTATGAAATGGTCTACCAACTTGAACGCCAAAAACAACGAGCATCGAGAACTTGGTTCGACAAGCTAACAAGTCCAATAGAAGGATTAACTCTTATCATCAAGAATTCTTATGTACTCGGCATTTTTTCTTTGGTTATTTTTTACGAAGTCATGGTGGTTATTTTTGACTACTGGGTAGCATTATCAGCTGACGCCAGCAGCAAGGGTGTTGGCGACATGACAGCCTTTTATGCCTCTTATTATTTTATTTTCAATTTTATTGGCTTAGGCATTTCTATACTTGGCACCACGCCTCTTTTACGCATAACGGGCATTCGCGTTTCACTTTTCGTTTTCCCACTCCTTTGCATCTCCATGCTTTTAGTCAGCTTCTTCTTCCCCTCTGCCAGCGTTTTCTTCTGGGTATTGATCGGACTACGTGCATTTAACTACGCACTTAACCACCCAACACGAGAAATTCTGTACATCCCAACAACAAAAGATATCAAATATAAAGCCAAAACCTGGACGGATGCTTTTGGTTCACGTATAGCAAAAAGCTTCGGCTCTTTAATTAACGTTTCTCTCAAAGGCGCCACTCCAGCTTTTGCCTTGTTCTCAAGTCTCGGTCTGAGTCTAAGCCTAACGTCTCTGTGGGTTGTCATCGTATACTTTTTAGGTAAAACACTTCATGTAGCGCTCACACAACAAAAAGTTATCGGTGAGGAAGAAGAATCTACGCAAGCCTCAGAACCTCAACCACAACAAAATCAATCGTAAGCTTAAAGGGATTAGCAATGGCATCATCTCTTACAAAAGCATGTATTACAAGAATCAAAAAATATTTACAACTAGATCAATACGAGATAACAAAGGTCATTTATCTATCATTGGCATTTTTCTTCATTATTGGCTCATACTCAATTCTTCGCTCATTAAAAACGTCTATCTTCCTAGGATTTGTAGGCAAGGAATACCAACCAATCGCTAAAATACTCAGTATTGTCCTCATGATTCCTGCCATGTTGGCCTATTCAAAACTTATCGACAAACTGAAACGGTACCAGGTTGTCTACTTCTTTTTGGCTTTTTATGCATGCCTGGGAATCCTATTCTCCCTGCTTTTTATGCATCCCGTGTATGGCATAAAAAATACCGTTACAGATGCCTATCGCATTACCGGGTGGTCCTTTGAGATTTTCATGGATCTGTATCAAGCATTCATAGTCGGATCGCTTTGGAGCTTTATTAACTCTGTAAGCACACCCGATTTTGCGAATAAATCATACGGCATTATTTACGCTTTTTCGCGCATAGGCGGAATTCTCTCTACAGCACTTGGCCTACTGCTCTTGAGCCAAACGGTTATAAAAGACCATCATTCAATACCGCTGCTCACCTTCCTCGCGTCGCTTCTTTTAATAGGTGCTGCGTTATCTGTTTACAAAATCATGCAGAAAGTTCCACGTGAACATCTTTATGGATATTCCGATACGCATTTTAAAAAAGATCATAACAAAACCTCCAAGCAAATAGGCATTCTAGAAGGACTCAAATTCATCTTAACTGAGCCCTATGTTTTTGGCATTTTTGGACTTGTTGCCTGCTTTGAAATCACCAACATCATTTTTGATTATCAAATGCAAGTACTCATGTCCATTGAGACGCATAACAATGTGCAAGCAATGAGTCGATTTATGCTTGTTTATACAAATTCTTTCCAGATCTTAAGTTTCATTTTCGCATTATTCGGCACCAGTACCTTGCTCAAACGATTTGGTGTTTTTAAATGCCTCTTGGTCATGCCTATCGTCACGCTTGGCTTGGCATTTTGGCTCTTTCTTAACCCCTCACTAACAACCATTTTTATCACGATGGTTGTGCTGCGAGGATTGCAATATGGGTTTAACAAACCGGTACAAGAAGTGCTTTACGTGCCAACCATCAAAGACATTCAATTCAAATCAAAAGCCTGGATAGACTCATTTGGCCGCACCTTTTCAAAATCATCCGGCTCAGTGTTTAATCTATTCTCCATTTTGCACGGCGCCGCATTTTTCTTCGGATTTCAGGCACTCATTACGCTAACGTTATCAGCAATTTGGTTTGGCATTTCGATCCTTATTGGCAAAAAGTACCAAAAAACAGTCACTACCAATGCACTTATCGGATGCGATCAGGATGAGACTATTGTTTCATAAAGGTTTTTTCTTGATTTTTAACTAACCTTTGGCATACTTGAACCAAGCATTGAATTTACTGTTTAATTATAAAAGTCTTACCTCTTTGCAAGGGTGGTTACTTGTTGCCTAAGCAACATAACCCAAGAGGTAATTGTTATAACCCGAAAGGACAATATCCATGTTAGATCTTCGTGAAATGCTTAAGGCCGGCATACATTTTGGTCACAAAACTGCACGCTGGTGCCCTAAAATGCGCCCTTTTATCTGGGGAGCAAAAAACAAGGTTCATCTCATTGACGTTTCCAAGACAGCAATTCTTCTTGAAAAGGCTGGAAAATACCTTAAAGAAGTTGTTGCTAACGGTGGTGTTTTGCTTTGGGTTGGCACCAAAAAGCCAGCACAAGCACATATTCAAAAAATCGCCACAACATTACAAATGCCTTTTGTCATCAACCGCTGGGTTGGTGGAACATTATCGAACTATGATCAAGTCAAAAAGGCAATAACGCGTCTTCTTCATCTCCGCGATGTCGTTAAAAAAGGCGGTAGCCATTACAAGAAAAAAGAAATTGTCATGCTCAACAAAGAGATTGCCCGCCTTGAAAAAAACGTTGGCGGTATTCTTGATCTTGAGTATCCACCAGCGGCCGTTATCGTTGTTGATGCCAAAAAAGAACATGCTGCGGTTAAAGAAGCTTCAGGGCTTGGCATTCCTGTTATTGCGCTTGTTGATACCAACACAGATCCAGAAGGCGTAAGCATTATCATTCCAGCTAACGATGATTCACCACGCTCGATTGGATTCATCCTTGAACACCTTGCAATCCAAGCACAAGAAGGCAAAAAGTTATATACCGAAAAGAAAGAACAAGAAAAGCAAGAGCTTGCAGATGCGAAAAAATCGCAACGAACAGAAGCAAAGGTAGCCACTAAGCCAGAAGCAAAAGAAGCTAAGCCCCAAGAAGATGAAGTGCTCGGGCAGCAAGAAGCCGCACACAAAAAAGAAGCGGCAGTGAAAGCGCCTAAAAAGGCTGAAGCGCCAATCAAAAAAGCATCGACTAAATAAGAAATAAGGAGAGATGGCTGAGTGGTCGAAAGCGCATGATTGGAAATCATGTATGTCTCGAAAGGGGCATCGAGGGTTCGAATCCCTCTCTCTCCACCATATAAAAATTGGGGCGAGGTAAGTTGGTACATTACAGAATCTGTCAGGTCCGGAAGGAAGCAGCAGGGGTATTTGTATCGCTGTACCTTGCCCCTTATTCATAGCATAAAGACTCAAGACCATGAATACCACACAGCCAGAACTTAATTTAGCGCGCAAGTGGCGCCCAAAAACATTTGAACACATTGTAGGGCAAGACATTCCTGTTCGAATGCTCAAAAATGGGTTATTCCTCAAAAAGTTTTTTCCCGTATATCTTTTTGCTGGTCAGCGAGGATGTGGCAAAACGTCCACAGCCCGTGTCTTTGGGGCCGCTGTTAACTGTCATCAGCTGGAAACTTTTCAAGTTAATCCCTCAACGGTCATTCCCTGTTTGTCGTGCGCTTCTTGCAAAGCAATGATGAGCGGCAATCACCCAGATTTCATCGAGATAGACGCTGCCTCTCATACAGGCGTTGACAATGTTCGTCAAATCATAGATTCATCATCATACATGCCACTCCTTGGTCACAAAAAAATTTACCTGATTGATGAAGCTCACATGCTCAGCAAAGCCGCATTTAATGCATTTCTTAAGATCTTAGAAGAACCTCCCGTATCCGTTCTTTTTATCTTGGCAACCACCGAAACGCCAAAAATCCCACAAACAGTTCTCTCGCGTTGCTTTCAAGTAGTGTTTACCCCTATCGAAAATAATCATCTTAAAAATCATTTACTTGCCATTTGCGCCCAAGAAAATATAACCATTGAAGAAAGCGCGTTAGATCTTTTGCTTGCAGAAACAGAAGGCTCAGCTCGTGATGCCATCAATCTTCTTGAACGCGTACGCTTCTCTTGTACCCATATCACCGATCAAACCATTCTTTCTGTTTTGGGAAAAATAAGCAATCACGACCTTTATTCGCTGTTTGAACTAGCTATTGATCGCAAAGCACAACAGCTGCTTGAATATCTGGGCAAGATCTCTTTTGAAACAATATCTCCACAAATTTTATGGGATATGCTCATTCAATTATGCCGCACCATCATGTGGGTCAAATATGGAGCAACAGCAAACCTTGCCCCATGGATAAAAAATAATGAACACCTTAACCAACTTGCACAAAAATGTTCCATGGCGAGACTTCATGCCATATTTCAACTTTTTTGGACACAAGAAGAACTATTTTTTAAAACGAATAAAAAACATGCTTTTCTTGAAATGGTTCTCCTGCAATTATGTGATCAGATTAACATCGTTGACCTTGAACAACTAATCAAAACATGCAGCACAGGGCAACCAAGCGCTATACCACAAACCTCGGTGTACACCCAGCGACAAACGCCACCAATACGCTCTGAACAGCCAACCGAGCAACCCCCAAAAGAACCGATCCCTCAAAAAGCCACCCCTACAGTGCAACAACCACCGACAACAACACCCGAGCATGAGCCAGCATGGACGCTTTTTCTCCAAAAAATTGCGCAAACATCTGACGCACTGCTTAGTTCAATTTTTGCGCAAGCAAAAGCATGTGGTCCTCAAGAACAGCAACCGATCTTTACCATCGAGCTCAATTCAAATAGCAAATTCTTCAAGGATAAACTTGATGAATCTAAAAAGTTATGGCTCCCGCTGTTCCTTGAATGTTTTCCCGATCTTAAAGACGTTCATTTTATAGATCCAAAGAATCCACCTGCCACACCGCAACCTCGCCATCTACCCCCTCCCGTAGCACCACCAGAGCAACCATCCCAGGCACAGAAGATAGCACGTCCGCCAGTAAACCAATCTTTTTATAAAAAAGGATTTGGCGCTCAAGGACCAAGCAATACCCGTATCGTTAACAAAAATAGTCACCTTGAATCAATAAATATCGATGACAAGGATAAATGGCCACTAGCAAACTTGATCATAAGCCACTTTCCGGGTAAAATGAGAAAAGTAAAGGAATAAAACTTATGGCACGTAAAAGATATCCCAAAGTCCTTCTTGTTGGCCGTACAAATGTCGGAAAGTCAACCCTTTTCAATCGGCTTATCAGCGACAAACGCAGCATTGTATTTGATCGTGAAGGAGTCACGCGCGATTACTTACAAGAATTGATAACCTGGAAAGACAAAACATTTGAACTGATCGACACTGGCGGCATCAGCGCAAAAAAAGTTTCTGACCCATTATGGCAAAAAGCTCAGGAAAAAGTTTTAACATTATTTGAACAAGCCGCTGTTTTACTTTTTGTTGTTGACGGTAAAAATGGTCTTGTTGAAGAAGATCGCGCGATTATGCGTCTTTTACACAAAACCCAAAAACCTACCGTTCTCCTGATCAACAAAGCTGACAATCAAACGGCAATCGAAGACAACATGCCCGAATTTTATGCCTTAGGGTGTAAAACTATCATCCCAATCTCCGGCATCCATGGCATTGGTATAGCGACCCTCCTTGAAACGATCGTCGGGCTTATTGGAAGTCAAGAGGGACAGGAAATTGAAGAACCAACGCATCGCATCACCATCATCGGAAAACCAAATGTGGGAAAATCATCCCTCATGAACCTCTTAACCCAACAAGAACGAACCATTGTCTCCGATGTTGCTGGAACCACAAGAGAAGCTGTTTCGCATAATGTTTTTTATTGCAGCGACTTACTCCAGTTAACCGATACCGCTGGGGTACGAAAAGCTGGACGCATAAACGATGATCTTGAATCACTTATGGTCAAAAGCTCTCTGGCTGCAATCCGAAGCGCAGATACCGTCATCATCATGATCGATGCCGCACAAGGAAAAATATCTGATCAAGAACTAAAACTTCTCTTCTATGTTTATGAACAAAAAAAATACATGCTCATCGTTTTCAACAAAACAGATCTTCAATCGGAATATGCCAAACAACAGCTTGATCAAAGCATGCAAGAATATGATTTCATCCTCAGCAAGATGCCTATCCTCAATATCTCCTGTATCACACAAAAAAACGTTGGTCGTATCTTTGGCGAATTGCAAAAAGTGTGGCAACGCAGTCAGCAAGAGTTTGATCCCATGGTGCTCAAAGAAATTGTTCAAGAAGAACTTAAACGAAAAGTTCTGTACCATACCGGCGTTGAATTAAAGGTAACGAGCATACGTTCGGTCCAAGCCGCCATCCCAACGTTTACGCTCAAGATAAACAAGCCCGAATTGTTTGGCATCGCTGAACAAAATTGCATTGAAAACATCTTACGCAAACACTTTGATTTAAAAGGATGTCCCGTCCAATTCAACCTGAAGCGTGATTAAATGGCGTTTTTAACGGTAAAAAATCTCAGTCAAACGCTTGGCAAAAAACACATCCTCCAATCAGTTTCTTTTGAGGTCAATCTCGGCACGGTTGTTGCATTACTTGGCCCAAATGGTGCAGGAAAAACAACGCTTTTAAAAACCATTATCGGGCTCCATCAAGCACCCAAAGTTAGTCTTGACATCAAGCAAAATGCAATCTTTCTTGACGATGAACTCATCAATACCTGGTCAATTGCCAAGCGCGTAACACAGGGGCTGGTCTATCTCCCCCAACACACCTCGCTGTTTCAGCAAATGTCTGTTCTTGATAACCTTAAGCTTGTTTTTGATTATCACCCCACGTGGCAACAACAATCCTGGAACAACTTCTGGGAAGAATGTAGCAAATGGCTAGATCTTACCTCACTTACAACAACAATAAAACAACAAGCCTCGACACTTTCTGGTGGACAAAAGAGAAAACTTGAAGTTGTTCGATCTCTACTCATGCAACCCAAAGCCATCATGCTCGATGAACCATTTGCCGGAGTCGATCCAAAATCAATCTATGAGTTAAAAAAAATTTTTATAGACATTGCACAAGCAGGTATCGCTATACTGATATCAGATCACCATGTTGACCAACTGCTTTCCATGGCACAGCATGTCTATGTCGTTCTCAATGGACAAGTCGTATGCTCGGGAAGCAGCCAAAATATTTTAGAAAATAAATTGACGAAAGACTCATATCTTGGTAATCAATTTTACGATGAAATGGCACAACGTTTTATAGACAGGGGTTAGGACTAAACCAGAACATTGCGCAATGGTTATGCGCAAAACGAAAAGGAGATGCCAATGATCAAAACCAAAATTACTTTTCATAACATGCCCCATTCCCCTACAATCGAAGAACATGCGCTGCAAAAACTCAATAAATTTTTAGACATTCTCAAAACAGAGGGAAATCCAACCCCGCTCTTTGCGGAACTCTGGCTAAAAGCCAACAGACTCCATCCACACCACTCGGTTGAACTTCACTTAAAAACACCCCAGCTCGATCTACACGCTCATGATGAGGGAACCGACATGTACCTCGTCATCGACGCTGCAATCGATAAAATGACAACCCTTATCAAAAAAGAAAAACAAAAAAATCGAGATAAAATCAGAAAAACACCAACTGAAAAAAGTAAGTTTAAAGAATAAAAAGATGGGCGAGCAATCGCCCTTTTTTATTTCAAAAGGCGCACAAATAAGTCAAAGTTCCCGTAAATATACGCAAGAACGCCGAGAGGCAATAGGGCCACGGCAAAAATAATCCCCACTAAAATTTTAAGGCGATCAAGTACTGTCGTTGTCCCTCCCCATAAAAAATAAAGTGAACAGGGGACACACAAAGCGCTCAGTACACCATACCAAACATAAAGCACCATGTAATCACGCATCGCCCACCACGTAAAAACAAACAATAAAAGGCTCACCATAATAAACAATTCACGATGCCAGTACCCCGACAGCGGGACAATAAATCGAAATGAGGGATAAAACCAACGACCAAGTAACAATAAAAAAATCAGCCAAACCAAAGCGTACCATTTATAAAGAGAAAACGAATAAATCCACACAGCTACTTTAACACGTAATTCTCGAAATAGCTCTTTAAGACGGTCTATAATGAGCAACTCATTAAGTTCTTGCTTACCCGCATATTGTTTATTGCAAGAAAAAAATTCAAAAGATTTTTGATACGGCAATAAAGTCGATGTATACGCTGTCGTCAAAGGCATCATAGAATGGGTCGCAGTCACCATAAGATCTTCAACAATAGGCGACACCTTAAGTGGAATAACCACATTTTCCACTTTGTTTTTTCCTTGCTTGGTTAACATAAAACAGGAAGCGCTCAGATGAGCTCCCTGCAGTATGGCCAATTGTTGCTGCTTATCTTTTTTTTCAAAATCAATAAGAACCTCTATATTTAAAGACTCGGTAAAAAGTCTTTTTGATTTTTTAAAACCAGCAGCATACATGAGCGAAGCTTTTGCTGGTGTCCGCCAGCCTTTCAGCTCAAGATCTGCAGTATCAACAGAAATGCAAAAGGCATCACGGTACAAAGCTGCTTCATCTGCTGCAAAATTCAAGCGCATGCAAATTTTTTTTGCGCTCACCATATCTGCATTATCATTAGTTATCTGCACCTGTAAAGCAGAAAGGCCTGCACCCAATAGAACAATAGTTACCAATAACGGTAAAACTTTCAGGCTTTTCACGTCATCCTCACTATCTTGAAAATCGTTATCGCAATCTAAGAATGCTTTATTTTAGCGCAAGACAATCAAACATACTATGTTTTCTACCTTTTTTTACCATAAGATGTTTAGATAGAAGACAAAGCTTTTGTAATTCATGCACACCTTCTTACCCTCAAGGAAAAATATCATGAAAAAAATCAAAATATACCTATCGCAGGTTCTCTTTCTCCTTGCCTGTTGCCTACCTACGCATGCTGCACTTGATCAAGCCCCAAAACTCACTGTTGTACTTGTCATAGACCAATGCGCCTATCACTACTTTCCCAAGCTTAAAAACAATTTCAAGTACGGTTTTAAAGAACTTTTACAGCGTGGCATTGTTTATACACAAGCCTATCATCCTCATGGAATTCCAGAAACCACCACGGGGCATCATGCCATTAGTACCGGTTGCTATCCGAAAGATCATGGTGGAGTAACTAATCAATGGCTCGACTATGATGACAAAAAAATACGATATGAAGCCGATAGCAATAAGGATGCCGAACTCATTCCTCACACTTCCCAAAATCAGGGCGGCAAATCAGGACGCAACACAATGGTTGATACCTTTACCGACCAATTTTTGCAATTTCATAGCAGACACATTCCTGCCAAAAGCTTTGCACTCAGCATAAAAGATTATTCTGCGATTTCGGTGGCTGGAAAAATGGGTAAGGCACTCTGGTTCGACGATCAAATCGGCACGTTTGTCTCAAGCAAAATGTATTTTGACGCTCTGCCGCAATGGGTTGAGGCTTTCAATAAAAAAATCCACCCTCTTTGTACTCGATACGTATGGAAACCAGCATTTGCTCCCGATTCGCCCGCTTATAATTATCCATTCATCCGCAATTATGAATTTGCTGGCGCATCAGAAAGCTACATCAACAAATCCCCCTTTAAAATAAACCCACCAAAAGCAGCACGCTATTTTTCACTTGTCAGAACACCATTCGCAAACGCTATGCTTTTGACGCTGGCAAAAATATGCATTGAGCAAAATCTTAATCTTCAAAACAATGAACGCATGCTGCTTTGGATCTCGTTAAGTCAACTTGACTTTCTTACACATCTCTTCGGCCCAGACAGTATGGAAAGCATTGATACCATGTATCACCTTGATCGCCAAATTGACGACTTTATAACCTTCCTTCATCGCAAAGTTGGTGCAGGCAATTGCCTTCTTGTTGTCACGGCTGATCATGGCGTTGGTCCAATCCCAGAACTTCAACGAAAAAAGGGATTACCATCAGCTCAAAGGATTATGGCAAAAAAACTCATTGCGGCCATGAACAATGAGGTTGAGGAAAAATTAGGCATCGAAAATATCGTCAAAAATTTTGAACCCAATTCCTTTAGGCTAAACCATGAAATATTTGACACACTGCCTCAGGCAAAGCAACAGGAGGTTCTTGATACCCTTGTCGTTTTTCTCAAACAATACCCTGGCATTAAAAATGCATGGACGTATCAGAGATTAATCAGCAAAAATACACGGCAACAACAATTTACCAATTTTTATAAAAACCAGTGCTTTCCTCAGCGCATCGGAGAAATTATTTGCCTTCCAGAACCTTACTGCCAAATTACGAATTATAAAACCGGAACAAGTCACTGCACCCCTTATGAATACGATACGCATGTTCCTCTTTTTTTATATCGCCTTAACAAATTACGCCCCCAGGTAATAACAGAAAAAGTTTTAATCCCCCAACTTCCCGTCACACTTGCACGGCTCTTACACATAACAAAACCTTCAGCATCAGGCTTTGATGTTTTACCAGGATTTTAAGGAGCAGTATCATGAACAAATTTAAAAAAGTTATCACCATAGCAACAAGCTTTATTTTCATCATAACAGCGCTGCTAGGAAAACCACCCAAGATAACGCTTATCATCGTCGTCGATCAACTTTCGTACCAAACATTTAATCGTCTATCGCCACACTTCAAATATGGATTTAAAAACCTACTCCAAAATGGTGCGTGTTTCACCTATGCTCATCACCCTCACGGCAATCCAGTCACGGCAACAGGACACACGACCATAAGTACCGGGGCTTATGCCAAAGACCATGGCGTTGTCCTCAATGGATGGATGGATGGAGACGGACGGTTCGTAGATTTTGGGGACGACGATGTCGCAACAGCTGCTGTTTTTAGCAAGCAAGGTTATTACAAGTATGGTTTATCAGCTCATCACATTCTGGTTGAGACACTCTCAGACAAGCTTATATTGCAAAACAATCCACAAAAACAATTTTCTGTTTATGCCTTTGCTCACAAGCCACGCGCGGCTATCGCCATGGCGGGCAAACTCGGCAAGGCGATTTGGTTTGATAGCAATGCACGGCAATATACTTCAAGTAAAGCCTACTTTAACCAATTACCAAAATGGCTAAAGCAATTTAACCGCGATAAAAAATTGGATAAGCTTACCAAAATTTCTTGGAAGCTAGCCTATGATAAAGAAGCTCCCGCCTATCAATTACCCTATATCAATGACTACCGCTTTGCAGCAACGCCAGACCGTTTAGCAGCAAAAACAATAAACTTAACACGAGCAATGGGGCCAATCGAAACCAATAATGGCGAAGAACAAGACTTTCTTTATGAAGAAACGCCGTGGGCAAATGACACGCTTGTTGATCTTTGCAAAAAATGTATAGACACTCACAAACTACAATCCCCTACACAGCACCTTGTGCTCTGGGTTTCTATCTCTAACTATGATATGCTTGGACACACCTATGGGCACCATAGCATGGAGGCAACCGACCTCTTATATCATCTTGACCAACAACTCGAAGCATTAATACGTTATGCACAGCAAAAAGCCGGCAAAAAACAAACGCTTGTCGTTTTAACCGCCGACCACGGTTGCAGCCCAATTCCGGAAATCCTGAAGGCTCAAGGTTTTTATGCAGCACGCCGCATCAACGCATCAATGCTAAAAAAAGAAATGAATGCACTCATAGAAGAAGAATTTGGCGTTACCAAGGCTGTTGCTGCACTCAAAAATACGCAATTCTTTCTCAATAAAAAAGTAATGAATAAGCTAGCCTCAGAAGCACGAATCAACATTATCAAGCGCTTGCAAACATTTCTTATGCATCAACCGGGCATCAAAAAATGTTGGACCAAGAAAGAACTCGCCAATACAGCATTTGAACCTTATAATCTCGAACAATACTATAAAAATCAACTTCATTCACAACGCTCCGGTGATCTCATTATTATGCCCTACCCATACGTCTATTTTTCCAAATATCATAAAGGCACAGGGCACACTTGCGCATATGCCTACGATACCCAAGTGCCTCTCTTGCTCTATCAACCCGGCAACATAAAAAAACAAATCATTAATCAACCAGTCCAGATAACCCAACTTGTTCCAACACTTGCGCGCATTTTTGATATATCTTGCCCCTCAGGAGCCGTTGGTAGTGCATTGTTATCATCATAAGCTAAAAAGTGGAAAGGGAATTATTGAATTTTTATTAAGCAGTAGCTATGCTAAAAAAAATTTGTAATGCTCATGAAGTTACACCACAAAGCCGTCTAATAAAAAAAAGGAGAAGGACCGTTATGAAAAACATTAGCATCATACGTACGGCAACATTATGCATACTCACCCTAACATTATTCAGCAGCGCAGATTTATATGCTCCAGCAAGAACAAAAACCCGAGCGCCATCGGCCTCAAGAACGCGATCCACAACACCGACACGAACAAAACCTACTCCCGCATCACGAACAAGGCCAACAACCCCTTCAAGAACAAAACCTACCACTGCGTCCAGACCTACAACACCTGCAAGGACGAGACCTGTCACTGCTGCCAAACCTACAACACCATCGAAAACAAGGCCTACCACTGCGACCAGACCTACAACACCTGCAAGGACGAGGCCAACAACGCCATCGAGAACAAGACCTACCACTGCAGCCAGACCAACAACACCGTCAAGAGCAAAGCCAACAGCGCCAAAACCAGTCGCAGGAAAACCAGCAGCCAGGCCGACAACACCCTCAAGAACGAGAGCTGGCGTTAAAAAAACAGCGGCACAAAAACCAGGCCTAGCCCGAAAAGCACCTCAAAAGCCACCATCAAAAGCAGCCCAAGCTGCAAAAAAAGCAGCTGTGGGATTTGGTATGGAAATGGGCATGACGGCTTTGGGCACTGGCATGGAAGCGCTTATGGGCGTAATTTCTGGAGAAAAACCAGAAGATATAGCCAAAAGAGCTGGTGCTAAAATGGCAGCAGGAACGGCAAGATCTGCAGGCAGAGCCGCTGGCGGCGCTCTTGGGGAAAAATCTGCCGTTGGGCAAACGCTCGGCATGGTTGGCGAAATGGGCGGCAAAATGGCAGAAGTTGCACTTGCAACACCCGCGCAAAAAATGGTTACCGCACTCCAAGCTTATGGTGTTACCGAACCTCAAGCAAAAGCATTTATCAATGCGAAAATTCAAACGCCCGCCCTCAAGACACTTTTTGCTACAGGACTAATAGACCCTATACAGTTACAAATGCTTATTGTCACTTATCAAGTTGATTTCCCTACCGCCCAAAAACTTGTTAACACCGGCTTAACCGGCGATGATATTATGGCACAATTAGACCAGGGTTACACAACGGCAGATTTATTGGGCACCCCTGCAGCTGCAGCCCCAGCTCCCGCAGCAGCAGCGGTAGAAGAAGCACCTATCGAAGAAGCACCCGCCGCACCTCCTGTTGTTGCAAGAAAACCTGCAGTACGTCCTGCACCAGCTGCAGCTGCACCAGAAGAAGAAGAAACACCGCTCAGCATGGCTCAACAACTTAGTCGTCAGGTTGGAATGCAAGCCATAACGCGCACAAGAGAAGCAGCTGAACAACGTATCAAACGAGTTGCCCCAGTTGCAGCACCAGTAGTTGAAGAAGAAGCAGAAGAAGTCTTTGAAGAAGAAGAAACAATTCCAATGCAAGACATTGAAGAAGTTCCAGAAGAAGAAGCCATCGCAGCGCTCGAAGAAGAAGATACAGGGCTCGAAGAAGCATTTGCCGAAGACGAAGAAGCTATCGATGCCGAAGAAGAAGAAGCGATGGATGAAGGGGGCGATGAAGATGCTATGGATGTAGAAGAAGGCGAGGATTGGTAAATAAACCCGAATAACCTATTTACATTTTACTGCGCATTAAAAAGCAAGAGAGCCACCGTCCCAATGCGGTGGCTCTCTGGCTTTTACCCGTATGACATAATTTCTTCTTTACAGGAGCTCAAAATGGGCTAAAATTTAAGGGTCGGTTTTACCGGCATTCTGTAAAAACTACATTCCCATATCAATACGTTATGTAAAGATAAAAACCATGGTAATAAACAAAAAATACACAAAAAAAGAAGAGAGGATGCGTAATGTTTAAACAAGCACTGGAAAAACTATTCAAAGGAGACTCATTTAAAAGCATCCTATTATATTGGTTACCAGAGCTTATAACAGCAATCGTCTTTGTTACGCTCCCTCCCATCTATGATTCTTATATTACTGCTCAATTAAAATCGATCACCACGTATGGAGCCATCGGCATGGCATCCAATTTTCTCCACACCCTTATCAAACTCGCTGAAGCAATACCGGTTGCAACAGTAGCAATCTATGGTCGTTATAATGGCCGAAAAGAATATGAAAAATGCGGTGAAGGCCTTGGCGATACCTTTTGGACAACCTGTTTTTTAGGTTTTGCTCAACTTCTTATCATCATGATTGGCGCCGAATTCATTTTCAACCTTCTGGGTGTTCCTGCAGCCATGGTCTCCATTGGGGCATCATTTTTACGCATTAAAGCTGTGGGCTTCTTTTTCATGTTTACTCTTATGGCGTTCTTTGGCTTCATGCGTACGATAAAAAACACACGCATGCCAATGATTTTAACAGCGTTTGGTGTTGGCCTCTATGTTCTTATCGTACCCTTACTCGCATTTGGTGGCATGGGAATTCCAGCGCTTGGCCAAAATGGTATCGCAATCGCAACAATTATAGAATTTCTTCTCATGAATTTCTTAGCAATCGGTTATATTCTTTTGAATCCTGAATACAAAAAATATTTTCCACGTGTGTTTTTTTCAATTTTTAACGTAAAACGCGTTTTACACCTTCTCAACATGAGCTGGCCCATCATTATCGATAAAAGTCTTGTTGCATGGTCATATGTGTGGCTCAGCAAAATGTTAGCTCCAATGGGAACTATAGCCATAGCATCCTTTGACGTCGTCAAAAATTTAGAACGTTTTGCTTTTATTCCCGCTATGGCATCAGGCCAAATTATCGCTTTCCTTGTCAGCAATCGCCTCGGGGCAAAAGATCCAGATGGCGCTAGCGCGAATATAAAAAAAGTTCTCTTACTCACCGCCGCTACAGTAATCCCCTCACTCATCATTTTGTGCATCGGTTCAGGATTTTTTATTAGCTTCTTTGATAAGACGCATGAGATGTCGGCATTTGCGTCCAAAGTCCTCCCGTATATTAGCCTGCTTGTTATTTTTGATTTTACGCAAGTTGTCCTTTCCGGAGCACTCCGTGGCGCTGGTGACGTCAAAACAGTTATGTTTGGTCGCTTTATCGCCTGCATAATGTTTTTCTTTCCCTGTTCGTGGCTCCTAAGCAACCTTCCAATCCAAAGCCAAACAATTCGCTTTGTCCTCACCTATGGATCATTTTATCTGGCAACGGGAGTCATGGGCTTCATTTTCTTACTGCGCATGCGTAACCATGAATGGCAAAAAAGGAAGGTTTAAACAAATGACGACAAAACCATCAATCAATAAAGAAGAATTGATAAAAATAGCACATCTATCAGGCATCAATATGACTGATGAAGATATTAATCTTTTTACCGGGCAAATCCAAAAGGTATTAGAATTTATCAATCAGCTGCAAGAAGTCGACATTACAACGACCGCTGCTTCTGTGCGAAATATTAATATCCTCCGCACCGACGAAAGCATTCCCTCAACAGCCGCAAGCCCTCTCGCATTGGCACCACAACGGCAAGACGGGTATTTTGTTGTACCAAAGATACTTGATGAAAAATAATAACAAGATGGATCCCGGCTCAGTGGCCGGGATGACAAATGTAGAAATCGGGATCCATCCTAAGGCATATAAAAAGGCCAAACCATGAAACCATTTTTAACCATCAAAGAAATCAAAGAAAAGCTAGCAAAAAAAGAACTATCGTCTGCCGAAGTAGCCACCTATTATCGCGAGCGGCTCAAGCGGTTTAACGCGAAGCTTAATTGTGCTTTAGAGGTATTCGAAGATGATGTGAATAATAACAGGCCGTTCCCTCCCGCCTCTCCCTCAGAAAACAAGTTGGCTGGCATCCCATATCTTGTCAAAGACCTTATTTGCCAAAAGGGACGCATCACTTCAGCCGGCTCAAAAATTTTATCCAATTACAAAGCAGGTTATGATGCAACCATAATCGAACGCCTCGCCACAGCCGGAGCCGTATCACTTGGCCGTGCAAACATGGATGAATTTGCCATGGGTGGCTCGGGTGAAACTTCGGCCTATGGACCAACACGCAATCCATGGGACACATCGCGTACCCCTGGGGGTTCAAGTTCTGGTCCGGCAGCAGCCGTTGCGGCAGGCCTCGTCCCGTTTGCTTTGGGCAGTGAAACAGGAAATTCAGTCCGCCAACCAGCATCATTCTGCAGTCTCGTTGGCCTTCGTCCCACCTATGGGCTTCACTCTCGTTTTGGCGTCATCGCTTTTGGTTCATCACTTGACCAAGTTGCTCCGCTCACCAAAACGGTATACGACAATGCCTTGGTAACAAGTGCCCTCTCCGGCCAAGATCCCAAAGATCCAACAACTATTCCTATGGCTCCAAAGGATTATACCGCAGGGCTTGATGGTAAGTTGCCAAACAATTTGACGATTGGCATTATAAAAGACGGCCTCGATCAAGGTATTGAACCACAAACAGCCAAAGCTTTTGAGCAGGCATGTGAACAACTAAAAAAATTAGGCGCCAAACTCAAAGTCATTGATATACCAAGCTTCAAGTATGGTAACGCCGTGTACTTTATTATAAGTCGAGCAGAAGGGGCATCAAATTTATCGCGTTATGATGGATCACTCTATGGCAAAAGATCAGCCGACAGTTCATCACTCAACCAAATGTATTTATCAACACGCCAAGAAGGTTTTGGTCAAGAAGTTAAGACACGTATCCTTACAGGAAACTATGTACTGTCAGCCGGACATAAAGATGCTTATTACAACAAGGCACAACAAGTTCGAGCCATGATTCAAGCTGAATTTGACACCGCATTTAAAGAGGTAGATCTTCTGATAAGCCCAACAACATCCATCCTCCCTTTTAAATTTGGGCAATTTGCAGGAGACCCTGTTGCCATGTACTTGGCCGATCTCTTAACCGTTGCCAATACCGTCATCGGAGCCCCAGCCCTTTCAATTCCATGCGGATTCTCAACTGAAGGGCTCCCTATTGGATTCCAGTTCATCGGCCCACGGCTCTCAGAGTCACTACTCTATAAGACGGCCTACGCCTTTGAACAAAGTACTGACTATCACCTTAAAAATCCGGTTGGATATGAGTAATTTTTGGCAAGAAAAGATAACCATTAGCGGGTTCACCGTCTCACGTTTTATGACGGCCCCCATGGATGGCCTTACCGATTCACCATTCCGCCAAGTCATTAGGGACTTTAGCCCATCAGAGCTTATGTTCGCCGAAATGCGGCATGTCGACGCCGTTGCCAATGAACGTACCGGACAAGCCATCCTCCACAACCCAATCGAACAGCCCCTTGTTTTTCAATTTTCAGCGAACAGAACAACCTTTATTGGCAAATCAGTTGAGCGAGTAATGGCGGCTGGGTTCAAAGCTTTTAATCTCAACGCGGCCTGTCCAGCGCCAGCCGTTGTCAGGTCAGGCTCCGGCTCTGCGCTTATGGGCAATCTGCCACAACTCAAAATCATTCTCGAGGAACTGCAACGTTGCATCGCCGGCCGCGCACCACTTTCCATAAAAATTCGTGCAGGGTTTAAGCAAAAAAACGCTCTCGAGGTTGCTCAACTTGCACAGGACATGGGTTGCGATTCGGTTATCATCCACCCACGCACACAACCGGAACGCTTTGCTGGTCGTCTTGATTATGAGCTTGTTGCCGCCATAAAAAAAGCGCTCACGATCCCCGTCGTTTACTCCGGCAACGTAACAAAATTTGAAGTAGCTCAACGTGTACACACCTTGACAGGATGTGATGGTTTCATGATCGGTCGCCCCCTATGGGGAGCGCCATGGAAACTCAAAGAAATAACGCAAGCCGCTGCAGGAGAGGCATTCACCGTCGATATAAAAACAACGTTCTCTTGCATCATGAAACACCTCGATCTCAATGTGGCATTCTATGGACCATATGGCTATGCGATCTTCAAAAAACATCTGGCACAATACGTCAAAAATTTTCCTCATGCAACACAATGGCGAAGTAGTCTCCTGCGCACACAATCAGAAGAAGACATGCGTACACAGTTGGCATCGCTTAAGGAAATCATATGGAACGGCTAACAAAGAAAATAGTCTTGACCATTGGTTTTATCGCATGCACTTTTTTTGTTATTAATCGCATTTTTTTCTTTTCATCTGGCGGCCTTCTAGAACAGATTGCCAGAACGGCCACCTACCCTATCCTTCGGCTATCTGGTACGATAACTTCGTATATTAATCAAATTCGAGAACGCAAGGAAAGTTACGAACAACTACAACAAAAATATGTTGCCACAAAGCAAGCCTATATCGATTTACTTAACCAAAATATACAACTCAAGGCAACCCTTCATTACGATAACCTGAGCAAAGAACTGCGGGATTTTCAACAACGCTACAATCAAACTAATATGATGCTCGCCAAAATTCTCGTAAAAAATATCACCAGTGATGAACACTACTTCTTGGTAAATAAAGGCCTTCATGATGGCGTTAAAAAAGACATGATCGCGGTATACAAATTTCAAATTGTTGGCAAAGTAACTGACGTTTTTAACAACTACTGTAAGGTACTGCTCATCACCGACCAAATGTGCAAAGTTGCAGCTTACACAAATCAAACCGCATCGCAGGGAATTTTGCGTGGGCAAAATAGCATTGACCGTTGTACCATGAATTATGTAAGCCACCTTTTTAAAGTTGTTGATCACGACTTGGTTCTATCGAGTGGACAAGGTCTTGTTTTTCCAGAAGGATTTTGTGTAGGAAGAATCGTTCATCACGAACTTAAAGAAAAATCTCTTTACCACACCATTGAAGTAGAACCAATCGTCAACCTGCAAGCAATTGATTTTTGCCTTCTGACCGCTCAAGCTTGTCCCAATATAACCATACCCCGTCAAGAAACAGTACCTGCATCTCCAGCCGTTACCACCGCAGTTGCTCAAGCAGAAACAAAGTTGAATTAATTCGTGGCCTTTTATCGTTTTTTCTGGTAAAAATATAAGAGAAATCGTTGTTGTGCGCCTGTAGCTCAATTGGATAGAGCGTCGGACTTCGAATCCGCAGGTTGCAGGTTCGAGCCCTGCCAGGCGCATTCTCCTTCGAGCCTATAGCTCAGATGGATAGAGCGAGCGATTCCTAATCGCTAGGTCGTGGGTTCGAATCCCGCTAGGCTCACCACTCAGACAAAAATAATGGTTACTTTATAAATATCGCAACCGCCTCAAGCGCGATCAGTATGATGACTACCACGGTCAAGACCTCGTCATGGATAGTATCGAGACGATCCTGATGAACGGTGTACAAATCCTTGATGATGGAGAGTTTTCGGTTAATCGAATCGCGCCACTCTTTGAGCGACATTTTTTCAACAAGCATGGCGTATAAGTTGGTATAATAAGCATCCCCGGCCAATTTAATACTGTTCTCTAAACGCTCGGTAACCACCGATATATCAACACGCAAGTTGGCAAGACGCGAAACAGGCAAATCAAGACGCTCACCAATAAGCGGAATATATGCTTTAAATGAGACCTTGAATGGATCTTGGCCATAAAAAAAGTTCAGCTTTTGGTCAAGCAATCGATCAAAATACTGCAACTCAACCTTTTGGATGTTTGCCGATTCAAAAAATTCAAGCGGCTCAAAGTATTCATCGTCATAAATAAAGGAAGCCTCAGAATCAATAATAATTAAATCTTGTCCGTAATAGCCGGTAGCTGAGGCCAAAATTTGATCTTTTTGATAATCGGAAAGACTGTAAATTTCAAGACGCAAGAGCGATGCTATTTTACTCCCATAGCGCGCCTTAAACTCTTCAGGCGTCACTTTATCTTTAAGCGGATGCACCTGTATCGCAAAATAAGAATTTTTTATGCTATAAAAACGAGGTTTTTTGATTGCAGGATAAATCGATTTAAACGTATTACGCGCGTCAATCTCGCTTTTTTCGTCAAAACTTTTTTTAATATCCACAATTTTTAATTTCAAATCTTCAAAGGTATCTTGGAATGGGATGCGATAGCAATAAGAGAGCACACCAAAATGATAAATCTTACTCGAGATGCAGCTGCTGCCCGTAAGCGTATATTCTCGTTGCTCAGATTCATCTGTCATTCTAAATGACAAGGGAATATGATAATTTTTAAAGTAAGCAGAAAGAGGAACAACACACGTATTGACAAGATTTTTTTGTTTTATAACATTTAAATCGATATCGTCACCAACATCAAATGCGTAAAACAAAAGGATATTCCCCGAAAACTTATTTTTCGAAGAACCTATTTCAGATTCAACAGCCCAATCTTTTGCAAATTCGTCAGCCATAAACGCAACCTCTTTACGCTATTTAAATCGCTCACCCTGTTCTTATTGTGCCATTAAATACCACTTTTGCAACCTCATCTAATGATAGAGGCAGAAGTTGCGTAATATCAAAGCTTTGGCAACCTGCCGCCTGACCCGCCAAAAAATCACAAGTAGCATTCCCAAACATAAGCGACTGAGATAAGTCAAGATCATACTCACGTGCGGCCATTTCCAGCATCCCTGGACCAGGCTTACGACATGAGCAAAACATTCGATAGTGGTCAGCCCCAACCTCAGGATGGTGCGGACAATAATAAAATTTTTCTATATGAACACCATGGGATTTTAGCAAATCGCCCAGATGCTCATGCGTTTTGTGTACAAACGCTTCATCAAAAAAACCACGAGCAACACCTGATTGATTGGTCACCACAAAAAGTTTATACCCCTGATCCTGGCACATCTTGGCAATAGCAACTGCAGGCGCTAATAATGCCACCTGGTCCAAGCAAGAAAGATAATCATGATCAACAATGAGCGTACCATCGCGATCAAAGAATGCGGCCTTTGCTTTCATTTATTTGCACCTTTCTACGTATGCGCGCAAAAATTTATCGGCAATCTGTAACGCAGGTCGTGATGAACCAACATTTTCTACCAAAATAGCAAAAGCATACCACGGGCCACCACTCCGTGCCGTAAAAAAGCCGGTAACCCACGCATGCTCTAATTGTTTCTTCGAGACAACAGTCTTTCCCAATCCACACGTTTGCGCCGTACCTGTTTTTGCATAAACATCAACATCACGAATCAAACTTAACAAACGGCCTGTACCAGAATTCACCGTCTCCTTCATAGCATCTTTCAAAAAATGTAATGTTGATGGCTTAAAGGGAACTGGTATTTTTTCAGGAGTTTCTGATTCTAAAATGCACGGTTTGACCAAATAACCGGAACAAATAGCAGCAACCATACGAGCAATCTGTAACGGTGTTACCAATAAAAAACCTTGCCCTATGCTTATTGAAAGCATCTCTCCTTTCCAAATACGCTCACCTCTCGTTGCGATTTTCCACGCCATAGTGGGAACAATCCCTGCTTGTTCAGGAAGCAAAAAATCCGTTTTTTTGCCAAGCCCAAACCAATTGGCATACATTGCCAAGCGATCCACCGGAAGGCGCTTTGCTATTTCATAAAGATACGCATTGCATGATTTTACCAAAGCATAACGCGGCAATACATGTCCATGCCCTGAGTGATTCATGCAAGCATACTTTCTACCCCCAAACTCGACATAGCCGCGGCAAAAATACTCTGATTGCGTGTTAATGATCCCTTCTTCAAGGGCCGCCGCTACGGTCACTAATTTAAAGGTTGAAGCGGGCGGATATAAGGCACAGGTTGCGCGGTTAAGAAGCGGGTTATTTGGAACCATCTTTTCTTGCCAATCTTGTTCAGATATCGGCTGTAAAAAAGCATTGGGATCAAAGTTAGGACTTGAAACCAAAGATCGAATGGCCCCAGAATGCGCATCCATAAGAATAAAAGCTCCCGTCTGATCCTTGCCAAAAAGATCTTCGGCTATCTTTTGCAATTCAAAATCAAGCGTCAAAAAAACATCGTTGCCTGGCTTGGCATCACGAAACTCTTTTTGAGATAAACGCTTACCCGTCGAATTAATAACGTTTAACACATATCCAGTCTTGCCTTGAAGCGATTGTTGGAACACACGTTCTACGCCAGAACGGCCAATCTTTTCAACACGGCTCAAATACCCAAGTACATGGCTCGCAAAGCTCCCATGAGGATAAACGCGATCAAAACAATGTGATATCACCAACCAAGAACAGTTACTCAACTGTTCACTCACCTGGCATAAATGCTCAAAGGGAATATCGCGCATCAACAAAACTCGTCGCGCATAACGCTCGGCAAGCGTAATCGCCTGTAACCGCTCATCACTTGTCAAATCAATACCAAAGAGAAGTTCAAGTTTGAGCAATACCTCTTTTTTGTGCGGCGTTAATCGAGCATCGCCCTCACCTTGCCAAAAAACATCAAACACGGGACGATTTGAAGCCAAAAGAACCTGGTTGTAATCGTACAAATTGCCACGTGGCGGATAAATTGTTTCTATCCGTAAGAAATTTTTTTCACCGAGCGAAGAAAACTGCTCGCGCTTGCTTACCTGTAAATAAAAAAGCCGCGTCAAAATGACCAAAAGGGCTAGCAATAGACCATATGCAACAAAGCGCAAGCGAAAAACCCTATCATTGCCATACTGCTTTGTATTAATAATAAACTCCTTCACCAAACCAAATATGAATTTTTCATGTAAAAAGCATCAAAAAATGCCCTGTTTTTACTCTTTTTTGCTATTTTTCTAACAACTTAAATATCCACCCCCTCCCCCCATTTGCAAATTAATCACGGTCTCGTTATTCTAAAACAAGAATTA
>CAZBUZ010000006.1:0-24629 GCA_964495205.1 uncultured Pseudomonadota bacterium
TTTTTAAAAATTAAGATTTTAGTTTTTTAGTCTCACATGTATCTGAACCTAGACACGCTGGCCATCCCAATAGATGGATCCCGTCCAGGTTGATTCAAGGGTACCAAGATCAAATGTGTATATTCCAGTGTTTACCGTCCCCGTTCCAACAAAGGTATAATTTTCTACAAAACCCGATGGCTGCGTCAGAATAAGCTGGCCTCCATGAAGATCAACATCGCCATTATCAAGCAGCGCGATAACATCCCAACTAAGCGTTGAACGCCGATCAACAAAATCAAACGATCCGTTAAATCGCCCATTGCCAGAGACAATATTATCAAATGCATTAACCTGCACGTTTTTTGCTAATGCTCCAGAGCTAATATCAATCCGTCCTCCATTATCAAGAACAATCTCATCAAAAGATTCAAGTGTTCCACTCAAAACAAAATCTTCTAATGAATCCGGATATTCAAGACGAGTCCTGGATGTCGTTACATATGCTGATGGATCCACATAAAGTGTTGCACCAGAAGAAGGAATAAGCCAGCCACCATCGAGAGCCAAAGGCCGTTTTGCATATAAAGAAGACGTCGAATCGAACGCGAATTGAGGTTGCCCTGTAAACTCTAGGACATCTGGAGAATAGCCATCCAACGTCAAAGCCCCGCCAACTAAATCAAGCCGCGCAGCACTGCCATGCAATTTCAGAAGAACATCATTGCCACTTGTTCCATTGCCCAGAATAAGACCATCTTGTGAAGCCGTCGAATCAATGTCAAAAATTGATTGATTATAAATATTAATAGCACCTTTTGTCAGCCGCAATCCAGATGAAGTAATATGTAATGTTGCATTATCAAAGTTAAGCACTGCTGAACTCGATTCAAATTCTAAAGGATCTCTTATCGCTGAAGGAACCTTACCAATCTGCAACATAGCATCTTTTTCAAGCGTCAATGTTGAGAGCCTGTGAATTGTTGAGGTAAACTCAGACTGATAGTTAATGGTATGAGAGCCACTAATAACCACATCATCATAAAAATTCATAGCACCACCACCGACAACGACATCGCTATTCAGCAATATTTTTGAGTTACGCAACGAGACGGTTGAGGTTGGACCTTGCAACGCGAAGGCATTTGGTCTATCGAATGAAAGATCCATGAGTTTAAATTCGACATTACTCCCTTGAGCAACGCTAATGGTCCCATCCCCCGTAAAAGTCATTTTATTGCCTTGCCCATTAACAGTACACGCTCCTTGAAAGGTAAGCGCTGAGCTCAGCGTTAAATTCCCATTTAAAAAAAGATTAACATTATCAAAAATGAACTGTGAAAAAATAGGTCTATAAATGGACAAAAAATTACTCGAGTTATCCAAACGAGCAATGTAATCCCCATCAGGGGAATAACGCAAAGCATTGATTGTTTGTCCAACATCCGCAGCATAAATTTGATCTAAAGAATAATCTTCATCATCAAATGACAACAAAGAAAACTCATCAGCAGCTCCAGAAACATAACCAACAACCAATCTGCTAGCATCATTCTTCCAGCTCACCGCATCAACGGCCTGACTGTAAGGATGTGAATTACGTTGAATGATAGTGCTAAATTCAGCAGCATGTTGATAGGTCTTTATAGATCCATCTTGGAATCCAAGAGCGATGTAGGTACTCGTAGGAGCCCAATCCAACGCATTTATTTGTCCTCCAAAATTGTAATCACGCTGCAAAGACATGGTTGGCGTTGCATCAAGCGCATTAAACAAATAAAGATGGCCTGAATCCGTCCCTACAATAAAATCATCTTTATTACCTGTCGGCGCCCACTGAATAGCATTGCGCGAAACAGTACCGTCGTTATCAAAGCTTGTCGCAGCACTAAATGTTGTCCCATTAAAATAATACAAATAGGTTGCTGGACCGCCTAACACAAGATAGTTCCCACGCCCTTGCCAACTCACCGCATTATAGGTATCGCTTGTTGGCACTTCGGCCGTGATAGCAACCTCTGAAAGGGTTGATGGTGGCGTAAAAGAATAAAGCCTCAACCGATCTCCAAAGGATGCAGTCAAGGCAAGATGATAAGTAGAGGGGCTGCCGGTCGTTGGTCGCCATCGAACAGAAAAACAACTAGAAACAGATATGTTCGTACTGGCAACCAAAGAAAGCGACGTTCCATTAAAAGAATAAACACGCAACTCGGGGGTTCCTCCACCCGCAAGATCACTTACTACGGCGACATAATTCCCATCAGAAGACCAGTCAACGGAATTGAGTGTTTGTGGTAAGGTCTGCCGCTCAACTAATGATAATGCAGTTACCCCAGAAGGATTATCCTGATAATTAAATGTTGTCATATAAGGCGACAATGAAAGAACATGATTTTGACCTTTAATAGTTCCTAAATTAGTAAAAGAACCCGTATTGGTTAATATCAAATCACTGTTTAACCAAAGTCGTCCTCCATTGAGCGTTATCGGACCCGCAACAGGGAAAATGGAATAAAAAGAACATGTTGTTGCAGCATCTGCAAAAGCAAAACCATTTTTAGCACAAGCAAGGGAGGTAATAGAATTATCATCACCGGTAATAGCAAAAGGATTTACAATTGAAACCGAATCGCCTCCATAAGTCACCGCTAAAACATCACTCAAAAACATTACGACAACAATGCATGAAAACACCAATAAAAAACATGTTTTTTTATAAAAAAATTCATAACAAGCACCTCAAACAATTGCTCAAATCAAACAGGCATCCCTTCAAAATTTTATTGACGCTAACGAAAACGTTCGTATGTTTTCAAGCTTTAAAAAAAACAATCTTAAAAATTGATCCTGCAACAAAAAATAAGACCCGTCCTCGAGGAATCAATCAGCACCCGAGAATTAGTTTTCTATTTGTAAACATCAAATCTATTTTATTTGCCGAAAATACTGTTTTTTGCTAGATTGTCTGAGTGTGCACAGGCGCACAAAAGATAAATAAGTTTAACCTTCTAACCCCTTGAAGCAACCATATCGCTGTTGCTTCATTCTCGAGGATCGTTTAATGCATAAGGAAAAAGGTTTTTCCTCTATTCCGGTTCCAACAACGAGCGCAATTCTTTTTGATGAAGAAGCGCTTAAGATTGAAGAATCGCTTCAAAAGGAACTTGCCGAATATTATGATGAATTTGGTGTCAAATTCCAAGTCGGCAAAATTGTCTCTGGTCGAGTTGTATCTAAAGACAGCGGTGGAGTTCTTGTAAGCATCGACTATAAGTCAGATGGACTTATTCCGAACTTTGAATTTTCAGACTACGAGCTAAAAAAAATAACGGTTGGTGAGCCAATCGAAGTAATGCTCGATCGTCTTGAAGACAAAAACGGCATGGTCATTTTATCCTATCAAAAAGCAAAAGCACTTAAGGCTTGGGATAAAATCGCTGAACTTGCTGAAAAAGATGAGCCTGTTACCGGTGTTGTTACCCATAAGGTCAAGGGTGGCTTAAGCGTTGATGTCGGCATCCCAGCCTTCTTACCTGGATCACAAGTTGATGTTCAACGTGTTACCGATTTTGACGGATTCGTTGGTCAAGAAGTAACCTGCAAAATCCTTAAAATCAACAAAAAACGCGGTAACATCATCATCTCACGTAGAAAATATATCGAAGAACAACGCACTGAAGACAAGAAAAAAGCGCTTGAAACAATTCAAGACGGACAAGTACTGCAAGGTATTGTCAAAAATATCACTAGCTATGGCGTCTTCATCGACGTTGGCGGCATTGACGGCTTGCTCCACATTACCGATATGTCTTGGGGCCGCATTGCACATCCAAGTGAATTGGTAAAAATTGGCAGCACAATTCCTGTCAAGGTTATTGCATTTGATAAAAAACATGAAAAGATCTCACTTGGCATGAAGCAATTAACACCAAATCCATGGGAAAACGTCAATACCAAATATCCTATTGGATCCAAGGTATCTGGCCGCATTTCAAGCATCACCGATTACGGTTTGTTTGTTGAAGTTGAAAAAGGCGTTGAAGGTTTGGTACACATCTCAGAAATCTCATGGACTGAACGTATCAGCAATCTTTCAAAGCATTTCACCGTTGGCCAAACCATTGAAGCATTGGTTGTTGCCCTTGATAAAGACAATCGCCGCATGTCATTAAGCATCAAGCAAATGAGCGAAGATCCATGGAAAGCCGTTGGCGAAAAATTCAAAGTTGGCGACAAGATCACCGGCAAAATCACAAACATCACCGACTTTGGTCTTTTTGTTCAATTACTTGATGGTGTAGATGGTCTTGTACACATCTCAGATCTTTCATGGACAGACCACATCGCACATCCAGGCGATAAATACAAAAAAGGCGATTCTGTTGACGCAATTGTTCTTGCAATCGACATCGACAACCGCAAAGTTTCTCTTGGCATCAAACAACTTGAAAAAGATCCATGGGCAAACGTTGCCAATGAATATGCGGTAGGCTCTATTGTTGAAGGCACCGTATCTAAGATCACCAGTTTTGGCGCTTTTGTTAAGCTTCCTACGGGCATTGAAGGCTTGGTTCACATCTCAGAACTTTCAAACAATGAAGTTTCAAAAGTTGAAGACATCCTCAAGGTAGGCCAAGTTGAGAAATTCAAAGTCATCAAGGTAAGCGCAGAAGATCGCAAACTTGGTTTGAGCTTGAGAGCGCTCACAGAACCTAAACCAGAAGCTAAAGCTGCAACTCAAGAAAAACAACCAGAACAACGAGAAGAACGAGCACCTCGTCCACAACAGCAAAGATCAGAACCTCGTGTAGCTGCAAAACCAAAAGACCAACCACAACCTAAAGGTACATTGCAACAAGCACTTGAAGAACATGCTGCTCGCTTAAAGGCAGACAAAACAGAAGAGAAATAAGCATCAATTGAATAGTCAAAAAGAGGCCCGCTGTGAGCGGGCCTCTTTTTAATAAAATGAATCCGCACCCTTCGATACGCGCGCTTCGCGCGCACTCAGGGCGAGCGGCCAGTGTATCGACGCAAGGACGAGCGGATTAAATGAGCCCGCTCGTGGTGAGTGCGAGCCCTTGGCGAGCGTATCGAACCATCGCCCGAAGGGCGGCGGGCATAAACTAAAAAAGGATCATTATCATGATGGAAAGAACATTTGCAATCATCAAACCAGATGCCGTAAAGGCAAAGTACACCGGCAAAATAATTGACCGCATTGAACAAGAAGGCTTCAACATTGTTGGCATGAAAAAACTTCACTTAACCAAAGAACAAGCAGAAGCATTTTATGCTGTCCACAAAGAACGCCCTTTTTATGGCGAACTGACAACATTCATGTGCTCAGGGCCAGTTGTTGTCATGTGTCTTGAAAAAGATAATGCCATCAAGGCCTGGCGTGAATTAATGGGTTCTACAGATCCAGAACAAGCAGCACCAAACACCTTGCGTAAACTTTATGCAAAAAACAAAGGTGAAAATGCAGTTCATGGCTCAGATGCACCTGAAACAGCCAAAGAAGAAATCAAATTCTTCTTTCCTGAATTAAGCTAAAAAAATTCAGCAGATAAAAAAAGAGGGCGCAAGTTGCGCCCTCTTTTTTTGTTCAATCAAACAAACTTTTACGGCCCAGCTTCTTCCAATCAGCATCAAACAATTCGACGCCACGATCAGTTAGCGGATGTTTCATACCCTGCTCAATTACCGCGGCTGGTAGCGTTACGATATCGGCACCAACATATGCCGCACGGCTCCAATGAAGTACAGAACGAATTGAAGCGGCAAGGATCTCCGATTCAAATTCATAATTTCTTTTCAACTCGACCATCTCTTCAACAATTTCAATACCATCTTTACCAATATCATCCCAACGCCCCACAAATGGTGAAATAAACGTTACGCCAACCTTGGCCATCAATAACGCTTGGACCTCGGTAAAAACAAGCGTTGCGTTTATCTTAACGCCTTCTTGAACCAACTTGTGCATCACCGGCAAATACTCGGTAACGCAAGGAATTTTCACTACCACATTTTTAGCAAATGCGGCAATCTCTTTTGCTTGTTTGTAAACCGCTTCAGGATCCTTCTCAACAACCTCAATACTCACGGGGCCTGGAACCATGGAACAAATATCCAGTAGCACTTGTTTAGGGCTCGCTCCTTCTTTACTCAACAATGAAGGATTAGTTGTCACACCATCCACAAGGCCGGTTGGCAACCACTTTTTAATCACCTCACGATTGGCGGTATCTAAAAAAATTTTCATAAGCGTTTTCCTTATCTATGGGCTATCTCAAAGGCGACAATGATCATTTAACAACAAAACTAATCAATCGATCCGGCACAAAAATTACTTTGATCACGGTTTTATCTTCAAGCCATGATGCTATTTGCTTGCGCGCTTCAGGCTCAACAACGTCCTGAGTGCATCCCTTTGCCATCGTCACCGTTGCTCGCAACTTACCGTTAACTTGGATAGCAATTTCGACCTCATTAACAGCCGCCAACGTTTGATCAACAATGGGCCAGGAGCAAACCTCAAGCTGTTTCCCCAACAACTGCTCCATCAATTCCGAAGCGATGTGCGGCACCATAACCGAAAGCGCGACAAGAAACTTTTCCATCAGATCATGATCAAACACCATCTTGCCAGCTTCAACGTCATTCAAAAACTCCATGATAGCAGCAACAGCGGTGTTCGGTTTAAAGTCCTTGATACGTTCTTGATAATCCTTCAAAAAGCGATGGAAACGCTTTTGCACAGCAAGCTCAGCCTTCTGTTCTTTGGGCAGCAAGTGCGCAGGGTTAGTAAGATATGCCCACAAACGCTTGAGAAAGTTATGTACACCTTTTATAGAATCTGATTGCCATTCAGTATCAAGCTCCGGAGGCCCCATAAACAACATGTACATACGCAGCGTGTCGCTACCCATGGCCTCAACGATATCGTTCGGGTTAACCACGTTACCCTTTGACTTTGACATTTTTTCAACGCGCCCGGTTACTGCAGATTTCATGCAGACCATGCCCTGATTAAACAGATGAGCAAATGGTTCATCAAACGGCAAGTAACCCAAATCATGAAGCACTTTAACATAAAAGCGGGCATACAACAGATGCAAAATGGCATGTTCAATACCACCAATGTATAAATCAACAGGAAGCCAATGCGCCATATCAGTTTGGCTAAATGCTTCATCGGTTAGTGTTGGATCTGGGTAACGCAGGAAATACCAGCATGATCCTGCCCACTGCGGCATAGTATTGGTCTCACGTTTACCCGGGCCACCACATTTTGGGCAAGAGGTATTTACCCACTCGTCAATACCCGCCAATGGCGATTCACCCGTACCCGTTGGTTGATAATTTTCAACATCAGGCAACACAACAGGAAGCTGATCCTCTGGGACCGGGACAACGCCGCACTGAGGGCAATGCACCAATGGGATAGGCTCACCCCAATAGCGTTGACGAGAAAATACCCAATCACGCAATTTATAGGTCACACACTCTTCCGCTTTTCCCTGTGTTGCTAAATACGCAACAATCTTTTGGCCACCTTCTGGCTTCGCTTCTATGCCATCAAAGCGGCCAGCATTGATCAACACACCATTACCCGTGTAAGCCTTAATGAGATTGCCATGTTCATCATGATGGTCAAGGTCAGGTTCATACGGTTTAATGACCTCTCTGATTGGCAAATTATATTTTTTAGCAAAGTCAAAATCGCGCTCATCGTGCGCAGGAACCCCCATAACAACACCGGTTCCGTAGTGTTTAAGCACATAGTTAGCCAAGTACACAGGAACGCGGTCCCCCGTCAAAGGATTGATAACATAGCTTCCGGTAAAACACCCGGTACGCTCTTGTTTATCTGACATGCGCTCAAGATCACTTTGCTGTGCCACTGCTGATTGATATGCAGCAACTTCATCGCGACGATCACTCGTCGTCATAGTCTTAGCCAATTCGTGATCTGGAGCCATCACAAGAAAAGTAACTCCCGGCAATGTTTCCGGGCAGGTGGTAAAAATAGTGATCGGTTGGCCGTCTTCACGCAAAAAAGTTATTTTTGCCCCAACACTTTTGCCGATCCAGTTTTCCTGCATGAGTTTAACTTTTTCCGACCACTGCAATTTCTTCAAGCCATCAAGTAATTTTTCTGCATAATCGGTAATTTTGAGCACCCACTGCCGAATCGGCTTTTGGGTTGTCTGCGTACCGCAACGCTCGCAGGCACCACCAACCACTTCCTCATTGGCAAGCCCAGTCAAGCACTTAGGACACCAGTTAATCGGCATACTGTCTTCATAAGCAAGACCAGCCTTGAACATTTTTAAGAAAATCCACTGTGTCCACTTGTAATAGCCAGGATCAGTGGTATTAACTTCCTTGCTCCAATCGTAGATTGCACCGATGTATTCAAGCTGTTGCTTGAACGTTTCGATATTCTTTTCCGTGCCTATTTTGGGATGAATCCCTTTTTTAATAGCATCATTCTCTGCAGGCAGACCAAAAGCATCCCAGCCCATGGGATGTAACACATCACAACCCTCGAGCCATTTGATGCGAGCATACACGTCAGAAAGAACATAGCCCTTCCAATGCCCCACATGTAAGCCTGATCCAGAAGGATAGGGAAACATATCTAAGCAGTAAAACTTTTTCTTGCTATAATCATTTTTTGTTCGAAAATAAGGATTTTTGCGCCAATACTCTCGCCACTTTTGCTCAACAATTTTAAAATCATAACTCATGATATTCATATCCTTTTCAGGGAGATGCAGGAGGGAACGGCCTGCAGTATAATAATTCCCTTTTGGCTTGAACAAACGTGGCATCAGTATAGCATAAAAATCAAAAACGCCAGCCCCTCGGCCCTAAGCCTCAAGAGGCCTCTAGTCGATGTGCAGTTTTTCAGCCCTTTCCACCAATTTTTGCACATAACAGTTAAACGTTTTGAGGCTAACAAATAAATGAAATTTGATTAAAAATAAAAATTCGAGCTCGAGACTATTAAGCTCTTCTAGACTAAGACCAGCAACACGCGCATAATATTTATTATCATAGTAATGATCATCAAAAAATTTAGCCGCAATTATCATAGCAACAAACCACAAACGATGAAAATTATACCTATTTAAACAAGGAATGGCATGGCTTCCAAGGAGACGATCAACATAAATTAAAGCAAGGATAAAACAAACGCGAGACATCCTTCCATAACGATTGGTTCTCTCAACATAATCTTTTATCGATATACCAGACGGCCTAGTCGAATCGAATAGCGATACTCCTTCACCATACGGCACAAAACATTCGTTATAACAAACAATGGATTCCAAAACCTGCGTTATTGCAGCAAACAGGCGGGAACGTTCAGGTAATGGGACTGGCACATCCTCAACGTTGACAACAACATCGGGCACAGGCGGTGTAAGCGTTAACGCGGACACGGCAACTGAGATGGCTTCAATTTGTTCAGTCGACTCTTCCATGGCAACACCAAAGCGAGCGAACAGACTCACTAAAAGCAACAGCGAGAAAAAAAAGAATTTTATCTTCATGACAGCCCCCTGGATCAAGACCTTATAGCACTTCCGTTTATATCCAACCCTCGTCAACGGTGTCAGAAAGTATAGCACAAAAAAAGCTCCCCCCTACACCAAAAGCATAAAAGGAAGCTTTATATGATTATTTACAAAAAATTACAAACTTTTCAGCATATCTGCTAGCCCATCCAACCCGCCAAGGGCATTTTTATCAATTTCTGTTTGATTAGCATGAAAGAAAAATCGCCACTCGCTACCGCTCATACCTGGACGTTCGGTATCAAGCAAAACCACGCGGTGATCACGCAAGAAAAAAACATTCCCCGGGTGAATACTCCACAGCCCAGAGTGTTGAATTTGGCAAACAAGTGCGGCTACAGCATTAAAAAAATCTTCTTCAATTATAACATCGCCACCTGGTTGTTTGGCAAAAACAGAAGACAGCGGGAGAGAGTCCTCTGGACGAATATAAGGAACTACCACAGCATAGTTATCATCATTAAGATCTTCGGGCGTTCCCGGTATATGAAAAAGCATTTTCCTCAGCAAACAAAATCCATCAGCAATCCTTTGCTCTCGCAAACTTTCTTCTGCAAATGCATTCATTTCTTGGTTATAAAAAACACGACTAATCAATTGATAAGGAAAAGCAACCATTGCATCGTTGTCAATCCAGCGATGTTTTGCGATTTTGACAACAAAGCCACCCCACAAAGGAGAACGCAAAACAAAGGTATTACCCGGCTCAACAGAAAGACCATATCGGGATTTCACATCCGTAAGCAGCTGATCAAAATCTTCCTGAAGAAATCTCTGCTTAGAATTCTCTCGCATATAAGCAATCTCGTTTTGAGCAAGCAAGGCCTTGCGTATACCACCATCTTGAGCCATACGATTTTGTTGAGGTTTTCCAATAGCAGGCGTCTTATAGCGATCAACAAATAGCATTCGAACCTGTGGGTCACGAAAAAAAAGATTTAAACCTTCTGCAACAGGTGCAGGGATAAAATGTGAAGTTGCTAATAATTGCTTGCGTTTGCTTTCCACAAAATCACATGCAATACCACGTTGACGCAAAATTTCAGTGCGAAGCTCAACCAGATCACGTGGAATAACTACCGCGCTTTGCATCGCATCAGCAAAACCAGGCAATGCCACCAATGCAAATAAAAAACGTAACATCTTTTTCATAATAAACTCCTTAAACACAAAAAAATCAAATTGAGACCAAATTAAGACATTGTTGCATTCATAATTTTTTTTACAAGGACCAAAGGCTTCTTGTACTCAATGGCTTTTCAAATAGCGCTTCTCAATCAAGGAGGCACCAAACGTCAAGCCGCCAACAATCCCTAGATACACAAAAGCAATGAGCACGTAAGCCGTTACTGGATCAAGATCATGAGATCCAGTGTTCATTGCAACCTTGGTCAACTCAAGCGTTCCTAAAATCGAAACGATATAGGTCTCTTTCAGCAAGCTAATCGATTCGCCAACAAAGGAATGGAAAGAACTACGCAAGACCTGCGGCAACACAATTGCCCATAAAATAAGACGCGTCGAATACCCAAGCACACGGCAGGATTCCCACTGGCCTTCGGGGATCATATCAACATCGTGACGAACAATCTCGGCAAAACGAGCTGTTGCTGTTAGACTAATGGTGATAATACCGGCAATCATGGGTGAAACATTAATGTGCACAAGCTTCGGCAACGCCAAGTAAATGATTAACAGCTGAACAAACACCGGTGTACCTTTGATGATAAATTCAAAAATATGAATGATAGGCGATAACCAGCGAATATGAATTTTTTTGCAGGTGATAAAGCCGCTGATAAAACCACCAAGGAGACCAACCGTAACACTCACGATCGTCATAAAAATGGTCGTCAACGCACCCTGTAAAATGAGCGGCGCAAGGATCCATAATTTATCTATCAATGTTTTCTCAACCGTCATTGCACATCCTCCCCAAACCATTTTTTCTTCAAGGCATTAATCGTACCATCAGCCTTGAGTTCTTTAACAACTTTTTCTAACTGCTCTTTGAGCTCGACATTCCCTTTTTTAACGCCCAGGCCAACACCCTCACCCCACGACTCTTTCAAGGCAATTTTTAAAATCTTAATTTCAGGATATTGTTTTTGGAGCACGCGCGCATAACGCGGACCAACCACCGCGGCCAAGGCTTGCCCATATTTAAGCGGAAGCACCAGGTCGTGATACTGCTCTAGAGACATGAGATTTTTTATGCCATGTTCTTCAAGGACCTCCTCCCAAACCGATTCGGCTCGCAAGGCAATTGGCTTGGATACATTTTTTAAATCTTCAATTTTTTTGATATTTTCCGGAATTTCTTTCCAGAAAATAAAGGTCAGCTCAGACTTGGGCGCACCATAGATATCAATCATATCCATGGTTTGAAGGTTTTTGTGATTTATAATAAGAGAAGAACTGACAAAATCGATCTGCTCGATCTTAAGAACAGAGAGTAACAATTTATATGGCATATCCTTAAAAATAATTTTTTTACCTAGTCTTTTGGCAATTTTTTGAGAAAGTTCGATATCAAAACCGGCAAGACTTCCATCCTTGTCGATTGATGCATAAGGAAACCCCCCACTACATACCCCAACGATTAATTCATCACTTTTTTTGTATGGCACACTTTGCCGCCAAACAAAAAAAAGAATCATTGCTAGCAAAAAGCAACCAGCAAAAAACACTTTAAATAAACTTTTCACAATAACCTCCAGTTTCAATTACCACTTTTCTCCAGCCTAAATCAAATATTCAAATAGTCAACAATTCGACAAAAAAGCAAAAAAAAGGCTTTTTAGCTAATCTATCTAAAAAGCCTTTAAAAATCTCAAATTTATTTCGATTTTTTCTTATCGCTTTTATTGGATTTATCGTTTTTTGGGCCCCAGCACATAACAAGCTCCTCAAATCACACCCACTTATACAACACGGTCTTCACCCTTTTATCCTATCCCATGCAAAGGATATTATGCGAACACCCACAGTTGTCAATAAAAAATAAAAGCTGGGAGGAAAAATTTTTGAGGACGGCTTATTCGTAATCGCCGCGCCATGGCTGATCATGCAAGAAAGCGCCGATCTGAGCGGTCTTTTGAAGATCCGCCTCCTGCTGGGCATCATATTCCTCAGCGATGCGTCCGCGTTCCATAAAATAAATGCGGTCAAACACACTTTTGACAAATGGCATATCATGGCTGCTCAGCGCAATCGTCACGTCCGTGGCACATAAGTTCTTTAAAATTTGCTGGAGTTTTACTTCACTATGCGGATCAAGCGCGGCTGTTACCTCATCAAGGAGCAACACACGGGGATTAAGGCCCAGCGCTCGAGCAATGGCAACACGCTGTTTCTGTCCACCAGACAGCGAATCTGGTAAGCGATTGTGCAAATCTTGAATGCAAAGCAGCTCAAGCAGATGCATAGCCTTCGTTTTGGCAGTCTTCGCGTCCAGCCTAAGCATGGAAACCATCGGATGCATACAATTTTCTAATACCGTCATGTGCGGGAAAAGCGCAGTATGTTGTGAAACAAAGCCTATGATATGGATGCGCTGTGCAGAAGAAAAGGAAGGCAATGGGGTATTATTAAAGGTAACAAGCCCCGTGTAATGATGATACAAATGCGCCATGCATTTAAAAAGGGTTGTCTTACCAGAACCACTTTCTCCAATGAAAGCAGTGATCTTCCCTGGCTCCAATTGGCAGGAAACATCGTAGAGGATGCATTTATCGTTATGAATGAGAGTAAGATTGCTCACTTTGAGCATAACAACCTCCATGAACCTTCGATTTTTTACACTTTTATTTTAGCTTACTCGAATTATTCAATTTGTCAATCATTTCGAACCCATAGAAAAAACCACATTTTTATGCGAAAACCATCAAAAAACATTATTTTTAAGCATAAATGCTGATTTAAGACAGATCTAAAAAATAGGTTCCGCTCAAACACAAAAACCCGCTATTCAACCTAACACTTCTCTTGATTTTTTTTAATAATAGAAATTATATCAATAACTATGCTTAACTAAAAATGTAATAGATGCCGCTCTGTGCAATGACAAAGAGTAAGGCTCGTCCATACCAATATACTTTTTCGTGTTTTTTCATTAAAAGGAGAGGGTATGAAAAAACTCACCACTTTTATGAGCGTGTTCGTCTCACTACTATGCCTCCTGCTTCCTTATTCGAATTATGCTCAAGAAGCCTTAACGCCAACCGATAAGGCCTCAGTCAGCAAAAGCAAAGGCTCACTCTTGGTTCCTAAAAAACGAACCCGTTCTATGCGCTCGCAGCAGAATGGGTTATTAAGCAAAGCACGGTCTGATGATACAGAAGATCGTGAAGATCTTATGGTGGAACGGTCATCCATCTGGCGCCAGGTTCAAGATCGAGCAAAAGACACCGTTGTGCAAGTTTTTGTGCAAACAGCCTCATTTAATTGGCTCGAACCCTACAAATCGCCTCGCCAAAGTAAATCTTATGGCAGTGGTTTTTTTATCGATGAACAAGGATTCATCGTCTCAAACTTCCACGTCATCGATGAAGCTGTCGGCATCAAAATTCAGGTCCCCTCATTTGGTAAAGAACAGTTTGACGTCGAAGTGGTAGGCACCTGTCCAGACCGCGATCTTGCCCTACTCAAACTCACTAAAGACGCCCATGCCAAAATAATAAAAACAATCGGCAAAATCCCCTACCTCGAATTTGGCGCATCAGATGCGGTGGTACGAACGCAAGAAATCTTGGCTCTTGGTTATCCCCTAGGACAAGAAAAGCTCAAAAGCACCCAGGGTATCGTCAGCGGCCGAGAACATGTATGGGGTGAATCTTACATCCAAATCACTGCTGCGCTCAATCCCGGCAACTCTGGTGGACCATCACTCAATACCGCAGGCAAGGTCATTGGAATTAACACCGCACGCATACCGACAGCACAAAATATCGGTTACATCATTCCTATAGATGATGTTAAAAGCGTCATTGCCGATTTACACAAAGTTAAGCTTCTGCGCAAACCAATCCTTGGCTGCGAATTCAATTATGGCAATAAACCAATGGTTTCATTTTTCCATAATCCACCACCAGGCGGCCTCTACCTAGCGCGTATCTACAAAGACTCATTACTTGAAAAAGCCGGCATTAACGCTGGTGATATGATTTATGAAATTAACGGCTACAAAGTTGATCTGTATGGCGAAATGAATGTACCTTGGAGCGAGGATAAAGTTCCACTAGCCGCACTCCTTAACCGACTTGAACTCGATGAACAAATACAAATCGAACTATATCGACATGGTGCAAAAAAAGAATTCTTAGTTGACTTTTCACACACCAAACCACTTCCCATCAGAACATATTATCCGGAATATGAAAAAATCGACTACGAGATTATCGGCGGGATGGTCATCATGGAATTAACGCTCAACCACCTGGATAAACTTGAAAGCGTTGATGCCAGCCTTGTCAAATACCGCAAACGAGAAAATCAATACGTCTCGCAATTAGTTGTCACACACGTGTTCCCCAATTCCCAGACGCAGCAGGCACGCGTTATCGGCATTAGCGATATTTTGAGCGAAGTTGATGGCAAAAAAGTACATACGCTTCAGGATTTTCGTGAAAGCATCCGGGGCTCGGGTGACTTCCTCACCTTTAAAACCGAAGATAAAAAGTTCATGGTTCTCTCAACCAAAGAGGTCATCGCCGATGAAGATAAACTCGCCTCAAAATATTTTTATAAAAAATCATCATTAATTGGAGAAATTGGTAGTAAAAAACAAGCCACACCCCAAGCAACAACAATGGACTAAAGGCATACAAAGTAACCCCCTATGGTAGCCGCCTCGCTCCTTGCTGAGGCGGCTACTCCCATTTTTACAATATTTTCTCTTGACTACTACAGTTTTGCTGTATACTTTCACCAGAAACAAACTTCGCCCATGATATTCGCTGTTTTCAAAAAGGCCATAACATGGTTTATATCTTTAAAAAATTTTGTCTCTTTTTTTTATTCACGAACCTCTTCGCACCTCATTTATTTTGTGCTGAATATCTTCCGCTCAATTATTACCATGAAAGCAATCAAGTATCGGGGAATAATTATGGTATAAGAGTTTATGGCGCGCCAGGAGTAAGTTATCGATTTAACAGCAATAATGATAATCACAAAATTGTTGTCCATGTGTCGCCCGGTGACACCAAAGGATTCCAAAGCCTTCCACAAGAATATTCCTTCCTTTGCCAATTTGAACTCTTTGCATACCAAGACTTTCGTAGCCATGCACGCACATTGCCCTGTTATGAAGACTTCATGATTGAACTACAATCGAAAATTAACAGCGATAAAAAATTCAGAGAAGAAACCGAATGTGTTCCAGGGTTTAAGAATAGTTTTTCTCTTTGGGGCAAAAAAAAGTCAGAATTTCACAATTTTGTCCAAGCAGAAGCCAATAGGATAAAAGAGCAAAGAATTATACAAAAGCAACAAGCCGAAGCAGCTAAAGCAAAGCGAGAAGATGAAGCCAAGGCCGCTGAACTTAAACGGCAACAAGATAACCAACCGCGGATTTGCATAACGGACCATGCGGCACTGGAACGATTAAGAACACGCTTCACTCAAAACAATGTTTCTCAAGAACAAAAAAAAAGAAATCAGCAACGAGGGTTTGCCCTTAGTAGAACACTTTCTCGTAAAGGCGCCTGTTATAATTACTCATCACAAGTTCCTCCGGCAAGCCCTAACGATACATATGCCCCGATATTTTCAAATACCTACGGCACACCACTTGATTGCCAATTGCATCAAGAACTTTGTCAAACGCGCAGCACCATGACACAACTTGAATACGACTTCCCTCAAAGCCAACATGTTCAAGCTATTGCCCCCATGGTTCATCACCTTGCAGTAAAAGCAAAGGTTGAAAAGGCCCCTGATGTTGCATTTGAAATCTCAGATTTTTGTTATGAGCTTACTCAAGTTGTTGCAAAGGGCGTAACCATACTCCGAGATTACTCATGCGCAGCAGGGAAACGAATATTGAACGGGACCAAAACAGCAATTAGCCCAGGACATTGGAAGGAAATGGCGCAAGGATCATTACAACTTGCCATGCTCTTTTTCAATGCTGTTGGCCAAGAGGACGCGCGCCAAGAAGCCTTATTTACAACAGCCTTTTCACAAAATCCTACGGCACACCTTGAGCTTGCACAAAAATTTTGCGTACAATCGCAGGCCCAACAAGAGGCCATGAAGCGGTGGGCTCAAGAAACCTGCAAGAAATTATCGGCCATGTCGTGGCAAGAATTAGCGGGAAATGCACTTGAACTTGGCACCACTATGATCCTTGACACCATCACCCTGAATGCCGCAAGCGGCTTTGCTGGAGCAACAGGAAGAGCCGTTGTCAGCCAGTTAAGTAAAGTTATGGAAAATGGTGCTCTGTTTTCCGAACGCTATGCCGTTGAAGTTGCCGGCTTTGGCAAGTTGATTATTGAAGAAGGATCTGAAGTTGCAACAGAAGCAATAAAAGATATTGCTCGCTTATCGCAAGAGCCGATTGCGCAAACAATTAAAAATAACTTAAAGGCGCCTATTTGGACCAAGCTAAGCGTAGATGAATTAAAAAAAATAGGGTCAAAGTCTTTACAAAATGATATTCGAGCGGTGCAAGGAACTGCAAAGGATGCCTGGGAGTTTTTCAAAACCCAAGTCGAAAATTTTAAAGAGATTAAGCCAGGAGTTTTTGTCGGAACTGATACCAATAAAACCATATTTACATATAGAGCTGTTTCAAAATTTGGACCGCCAACCATAGATGTCAATGGAATAAAAGGTTTGAGAAAAATAAAATTTATTAATGAAAGCCTAGAATTATGATCACAAATTATCAAAATAATATTTCTATCCTAAAGAAAGCTTTTTTTAATGTATTCAGTAATAACAACCCTTTCGGTAAAATGTTTGTTCCGTCAATTTCACATAAAATTATTTTGTATCCAACAAATGGTTACTATCTCTCTTATGAACAATTCGCAGCACTTACCCATACGATACAAGCAATTGGCGAGACTTCATACTATTTTTCTGAAATTGAGGGACAAGCATTCATAAAAAACAATGCTTGTAGTATTCACCCACATGAACACTTGAAATTGGATATCAATACGACATATTATGAATACGAAAAAAAAACTATTATTTTTGAAAATGCATTTTACTCATCTAGCGGTAGATGGGGAGTTATTGTCTCGCACGAGGAACATGCCGTAATCGGCGGATGTAAAGAATTTATTACAATATTTAAAACGGCATATCCCAAATGGAAAAACGATCAAAAAAAATTTTTAGAAGCACTTGAATATTGGGGAAAACTCTCCAATTCTGATTTGAGTTGGCTTCCCGATTTTATTCGATACATAAAAGAATAATTTATACGAGAAAAAAATACATTAACAAGCGAAATGGAAACCGTTCTTTGAAATCAATACAACCCAAGTTTTGCAAAACTTGCCGCTGCAGTTACCCAAAATTATGACGCCATACCCAAACAGGCACAGGAATATTGCTCGTACTCACAAGCACAAATAGATGCTATTAAAAAATTCGCACAAGAAACCTGCAAGAAATTATCGGCCATGTCGTGGCAAGAATTAGTCGAACATGGGGCAGAACTTGGCACCACCATGGTACTTGATACGCTTGCACTGAATGCGATTGGTGGCTTTGCCAATAAAACAGGACTGGCTGTTGTCAGCCAGTTAAGTAAAGCTATGGAAAATGGGGCTCTGTTTTCCGAAAGATATGCCGTTGAAGTTGCCGGCTTTGGGAAGTTGATTATTGAAGAGGGGCCGGAAGCTGTAACAGAAGCAATAAAAGATATTGCTCGCTTTAAGGCATCGTCACAAGAATCGATTGCACAGACAATTAAAAATAGTTTGCCTATCAAATCCGAGTTTACAAAGCCAATTGATACAAATATTTTTAATAATCTTAAATCCATTGGGAGCAACATATGGCAATCTCCTGGCGGAGTAATTTATGGGTATGACAAGAAGTTTGGCAATCGTATTCAACATGTATTAGCTCACGCAACCAACGATCCGAATAAAATGACGCATACAGTCTTTAAGATTCCAAAAGATAAAATCATAGAATTAGTAGATGAAGCATGGGCAAAAAAAGGGGCTGCTTTAGCTTCTGATCCAGGAGCATATATAGTTAACATGGGAAAAGTTATTGGGACAAAAGCCGAAACAGCCATTAAAATAATTGTAAAACCTAGAACTAACGAAATAATTACAGCATATCCAATAAAGCTGTAATCAAAAAAGGAATAATTATGATCTGCCCTCGATGTGACGGTCAAGGTTCGATCTACAAAGCAAAAATTATTGATTTAGGTATCAAATTGAGTATATGTGACGAATGTGAGGCATGCTGGACCGAGGACCAAAAAATAAATCTTGAAAATTTTCAAGATTTATCAACACTTCTCAATGCGCATGGATTGACATATGAAAATGCTAAAATAGAAGACCTCGGCTATATAAAAGAAAATCAATAGCACCACGTCCTTTTCACCGAACGCCATACCGTTGAAGTTGCCGGCTTTGGCAAGTTGATTATTAAGGAAGGTCCAGAGGCAGCAACAGAGGCAATAAAAGATATTGCTCGCTTTAAGGCATCGTCACAAGAATCGGTCGCTCAGACAATTAAAAATAATTTATCAGTTGCAGGTGTTATCCTAATTTTTTTTAATCAAAGCTTGTTGAGGCACTGTTAATTCTTGCAAAAAACCTCAGGAAAGAACCTCTTAATCAACTAATTTTTTAATAAAAAAATTACGTACAAAAATCCACATTTTTCTTCTTTACAATCAACCGCTGTCGTGATAAGTTGCGTTGGAAATAAAAAAAACCACCGAGCCACCTCAAGTCAACATCTCTTTAATCATCCGACTAGGAGCGCAATGCCAACATACAAACAGTTGTTTATTGTAGCTATTCTGACAAGTGTCACCAACTTTCTTATTATTCCAATATTTCCCATGCAATCGTCAACTAGTGCACCAAGAGCTCAAAGATTAGTTGACATTGAAGAAATAAGAGAGGCCACTGATGCTGCCGCAAATGATGCCCGAGAGGCTGTTCTTAATGTAAATGTAGCTAATACCAGAGCATTAGACGCTATTAGAACATCCGCAGAAGTCAATGCAAGAGTAAGAGAAGCATCACAAATGATAGATACAATGCGACAGCGAATAGAATTAATGCAACCAACAGCAGCATTAATCGACAACGCTAGAGCCGCAATTTCAGAACATGCTAGGATTGAAGCGAATGCAATAACGGCACTTTTAGAAAACACCAACATTCCAATAGAAGACAGGATTAGAGTTGCAAGAGAAGCCGCACAGGCAGGCGTTAATGAAGGAGCAAGAAATCTCCGCGAAATACTAGGGGATTCAGCACTCATGATGAAAATTGGCAGTGCAATAGTGGTAATAGCTTTATGCATCTACACGCTCAAATACGGCATACCAGCATATATAAACTATTTAACAAAGCCTTATCTTATAAGTGAAACATCACGCAGTGGGTGGTTTGGCTGGTTTAAATCACGACAAGTCTACAACCTCGACGATTTAATTTTCCCCCCTCTTTTAAACGATCAACTACAAGATCTTTTAGTACGCGTTCAAACGGCAAAAAAATATGACACACCCCTTCCAAACGTTCTTTTTTATGGCCCGCCTGGCACAGGAAAAACTGCTTTCGCTAAGGCGTTGGCATATGCATCTGGATTGGACTATGCCTTAACCTCTGGTTCAGAGTTCACCAAAATTACAGATTTAGCCCATGCCACCAATGAATTGCGCAAACTCTTAGATTGGGCAAAAAAAAGTAAAAAAGGGTTGCTTCTTTTTATTGATGAGGCTGAATCATTGTTTGCAAATAGAAAGCTACCAACAACATCTAAAAAAACACAGGATTTTATTAATACATTCTTGGCTCTTGTTGCTGATCAATCGCAGAAAAACATAATGTTCGTTTTAGCAACCAATCACCCCTTCAAACTTGATGATGCAATTACCAATCGTATTGGTGTAAGCATCGAATTTACCTTGCCGCAAGCGGCAGAGAGAGAAAAAATTCTTTATATGTATCTTGTAAAATTTGCACAAGAAAATAAAGAGCTTATTGTTAGCCTGCATCCAGAAATTGAACAATCGCTTCCAATCTATGCGGATCACCTTGACGATTTTTCACCGCGCGCTATTAAATTTCTTGCTGAAGAAATGATTATTAAAGCACGACGACAGGAATCCAAAGAGCTTACTAATGAAATTGCGCAAACAGTGATCAATCAAGAAATACACAAACAGGATCAAACAATAATTTGGGAATATGAACGCGATAACTGGACAAAATCGCTAACGAATTGTTCAATAAACAAGTAGCTTAATTGAATGGGAGCATTTTTCATGAAACTACTAAATCTAATCTTTTGTAGCTTCATTCTTATTTTTTATAACACTCCCAGGTTATTAGCACATAATACTGATGAAAAAGTGTCTTTAAATAATTCTTCTGATATTAATAACGAAATAGCGTTGCTTACAAATAAGGTCTGTGATCTTCTTGCACAAGGATATTCGCCGGAGAAGGTTATATCATTGCTGAGCAAGGACGTAAAAGATTCCTACAATATACAAAAACTAGCAAAACACGCACAAGAGCTAGTCGGGGAACCAGCAAAAAATAATGCTGTAAATATTGTTATTATCTCAAGTGATAAAAAAGCAGAAGAATCTGACAAACGAAAAAGTTTTTGGTCGACAAAGAATCGTCGCCTTTTCTTGAAGGTTGCTGTAATTATTTTGCTTGCTGCTACCATATGGTATTTATTATCTCACATTAAACTCCCACTCCCTGGAAAATCTGGTTTTATTCCTGGGTCACCATCGCTCGAAAACAATGGAAACGGGCAATCTAACCAAAGGTTAGGGGCCAGTGAATTGCCACCGAGCAATGCAGCACCCCAAGCAAGAGGATCTTCAGTTTCACAACCAAACGAATCACCAGCAGCACAACCAAATGGGATTGCAGAATCAGGACAAAGAACCGCACGAGAACCGGTGCACCAAGTTCACTCAAGTCAAGTTCGGCTTGCTCAGGTGCAAGTTGCTACAGTTCCACAGCCAAATCAAAACGGTTTTGTATCCACTGATAGAGAAACAGCACACACTAATTACGAAATTCTTGGTCAACTAAGAGAAGCTATTAGAACAACAGCAAGCTAATAACCTTAGTATCGATATCCCCAAATTAAAAGCCTCTCATTTTTAAGTAAGTTTTTAGAGTGACGATTAAAAGAGGAGAAACAAAAACAATATTTAATAAGTCTAATGACTAAATAACTATTTTTTTAGAAATTATATCATTTAGGATGATAATTATGATGAAATATATGTTTCAATCAACGTTATTTATCGGATTGTTTATTTTCGGTGTTGCGCATGCAGGCCACAAGCCAAGCGAATGTATCGAATTATCTGGAAGCGAGGTTTTGATCCCATCAAGATTAGGAACTCTTCAGCTTTATAAAGATGCCGATGGATTTTATATTACTAAAGGTGATGAAATCTATGACATCCCTAACTATAACTGTGATCAAATGTTGCGGGAAATTTGTGCTCGAAATCAATTAAAATCTTTTTTGGGAAGGAATAAGCCATCAATAATTCTGATAACGCCTGAAGAATTTGACAACGTAGATCCACAAAACATTATTGAAATCTCTGAAGTTGAAAAAAAGAAGCTTGTTGACCAAATTCTCGCACCTTGTGGATATATCTCAGTTAATCAGATGGACAATGGAGAATATGTTCTTCGAGCTCATATGCGTTTACTTGGGGGAGTAAGACCAGGTGATGTAGTATTAGCAGGAGGCGCTGGATTAGCAGGAGGAGGATTGGCAGCAACAGGAACGGTAGCTGCTGCAGGAGCAATGTCTGGTGCCGTTGGCACAGCCGTTACAACAATACCATCTGTAGCAGCGCTAGAAGCTGCTATACCAGGCTTAGCCGCAGCTCTTTCAATGGCCCCTGGATCTACCTTAGCGGGCGCTGGAGGCTCAATATTAGCTACAGGCACAACGCAAACACTACTAGGAGCAGGACTAGCAGTTGTAGGATGGCCAGTGGTATTAGGAATAGTGGGAGTAGGCGGATTAATCGGCTTGACCGTACTGCTAGTACAATCAACATCAACATCAGAAACACCTCCAGGAGCCACCGCTCAAACAGTGCCGGTAAACAACAATGTACATCAGCCAACAACCCAAAGAAGTACAACAGTTAGGGCAGCGACAACCCAGACGAATACAACGGTTAGGACAGCTGCAGCCCAGACAAATACACCTGTTGCAACACCTGCAACTCGAGCAAATACGCATGAAATGATTAATCGTGAAATACGTGATCAATTAAGGGAAACTATTAGAACAACGGCTGAATGAGCTGAGATAAACGCATAGCTCTTAATTTCCTTCGCCTTGCACATCCTAATACAAGGCGAAGGAAACGAAGTCCATCCTGAGACGAATCAAATTGTTGCAACCGGCCACATCATTGAAAAAACCTTCATATCGCGTATACTCAAGGCATGATTATTTTAAAAAACCTCTCACTCAACCTTGGCGGCAAGGTCATTTTCAATGATATTTCCCTGACCATCGCACACGACCAACGCATAGGATTGGTCGGCAGAAATGGCAGTGGAAAAACCACCCTGCTTAAAGCCATTAATGGCCAGCAAGGCCTGGATTATGGACAAGTCATTATTGAAAAACGCAAAAAGGTCGCCTATCTACCGCAAGAAGTTGTTCTAACCTCTGATAAATCAGTTCTCAATGAAGCCCTCTCGGTATTTGATGAAATTGTCAGTGCAAAGTTAGAACTACAGGCGCATGAAGAAAGCCTCACCGCCTACAAACATGATGCGCAAAAAAGCAATGAACTCATTGAGCGCATTGCCGTACTCCACGAATATCTGAGTGAACACAACTTTGATCAACTCACGCTTGAAACAAAAAAAATGCTCACCGGCCTTGGATTCAAACAAACGCAATTTGATCAGCCGGTCAACAAGCTCAGCGTTGGTTGGAAAATGCGTATCGTGTTGGCCAAGTTGCTGTTACAAAAAGCTGATTTTTATCTCTTTGACGAACCAACCAACCACCTCGACATCTTGGCGAAAGATTGGTTCTTGGGATTTCTCAAAGCGGCGCCTTTCGGCTTCATGATTGTATGCCATGATCGCTTCTTCCTTGATCAACTGTGTTCAAGCATTTTCGAACTCGACCGCGGCCGCGGCAAACAATATCGCGGCAACTATTCAACCTATGCTGAACAAAAAGAACGCGAGCGTTCCGAACAAGAAATCGCTTATGCTGAACAACAACGGGACCTTAAACACAAAATGGAAATCATCAACAAATTTCGAGCGAAAGCCTCCAAGGCATCGACAGCTCAGAGCATGTTGCGAGCACTTGAAAAGGTGGAGCGCGTTGAGGTTGTTCCTCCACCACCAAAAATTAAATTGAGTTTTAAACACCTTAAGCAACCGGGCAAGATTGTGCTCAAGGTTGCAGATGTTTCACAAACTTTTGAAAACCGTGAAATTTTTAAAAACGTCTCTTTTGAACTTTTCCGCGGCGACAAAGCTGCCATCGTCGCTTCAAATGGCATCGGGAAAACAACGCTCATCAATATCATCATGGGTAAACTGCGCAAACAAACCGGTTCCATTGAGTTTGGCCACAATGTATCGATTGCCGTCTTTGAGCAAGATCAAGAGCAAGTTCTTGATAAAACAAAAACCATATTAGAAGAAGCAGAATCGGTATGCACTACACCGGAGATGCGTATGCAGGTTCGCTCGCTTCTTGGTGCTTTTTTATTTCCCGGTGACGATGTTGATAAAAAAGTCTCAGTACTCAGTGGTGGTGAGAAAAACCGCGTTGCCATGGTCAAGGTACTTTTGCAAC
>CAZBUZ010000007.1:0-24005 GCA_964495205.1 uncultured Pseudomonadota bacterium
TCTGATTTTTGGATAATCTCTGGTAAAAAAGCAAGAATAGGAAATGGAGAGATCTTTATTTTTTTGCGATAAATAGGATTACTTCGTCCGCAATAAAGCCAGAGCTCATTGTGTCCAGGTTGCAGATTACCAACCTCAAGTTCTAATTGTATGAGTTTGGCATATTCTGGTGCATCTTGATTGATTTGAAAACGTCGTTGTGAAAAATCGTCTTTAGTTGATACGATGTCGATTTTTTGAATGTTGTCTCCATGAGAATAAAAGTTGTAGACCTTTTTAAACACAGAACTTGTCAAATATGACTGTGTTTCACTTTGGATTGGTGTTCCTAATAAAATTGCCTTTTCGATGGTTAGCTGCTGGTGTAATGATTCTTCCGCTTGAGCAAGATTAAGAATGACATTCCCGCCATGGCTATGACCAATGAGGATGATTTTGCATGATGCATAGGGAAATTTATCGCGTTCTTTTATGAGTTGAGCATAAAGTTCATGTGCCGCTTCAACGCGTTTTTTATGACTCAGGCGACCATTCCAGCCAAAGGTGTAGCAGTGTGGTTGCGTATCAGGGTAGAGTTCTTTATAAAAGTCTCCATAAATTGCTTGAGTAATGTGAGCGGTTAGTGTGCTGTTGTTGTTAATCGGATTCAGGCCATCTGGTCCTGAGGTTTGATATTTAAAGATTGAGTGTTTTTTTAGCTCGTCCAGGTAAATTTGATACCAAGATTTATTGAGCGTTCTTCCTTGCGTTAAAAATGTATGGATTGATGATCCTAGGCATCCAAGTGAAGGCATGGGTAAAAGAGTGCCATGAATGAAGACAATTAGATCATGCTTTTGTTTGAGGGCGAGTGTTTTTGAAGCAGTTGAGCTGGCCGCTGTTGATTGGATAGGCAGTGTGTTTGAGCGTGCGCGTTGTTTGCAGCCCGGTAGCAGTATGATGGCGAAAAAAAAGATTGTTCTTAAGATAAAGGGATTTGTCATATGATTTTTCCATGAGAAGTATGATGTGCCGACGGTATTAAACAATATATGCGATAACTACCCTAGCACATTTACGTGATTATGGCTAATTCATGGATTAATCAGTTTGTATTATTTTGGATTTTTTAAAAAATTTTTCTTCGCAAAAGGGCAAATTTTGCTTTGAATTTTTTCACAAAGGATTCTTTCTCTGGCGATGAAAGCAGACTTGCTTTGATGCCATTTAAACTAACTTTTTCAAGATCATCGAGTGTAAAGTGATAATCATCAATTAAGTGGTCATATTCTTGATTGATATCACTATTGAAGAGCGTTGGATCGTCAGCGTTTACCGTAATGAATACACCGGCATCCCACAGTTTTCTTATTGGATGTTCGCGGTAGGAAGGATAAACACCCAAGCAAATGTTGCTTGTGATGTTTATTTCAAGGGCTATTTGTTTTTGAATTAGTGTTTTTACCAGTTCTGGATCTTCAATGCATCGTACACCATGGCCAATACGTGGAGCTTCGCATGCACGTATGGAATTCCAAATGCTTTGTGGTCCTTCAAATTCACCAGCATGAGGAATGATGGGAAGTTTTGCTGCAATGGCTTTATCAAAAATATGTTGATATTCGGCTACCCTGTGGGTGATAAGTGTTTCACTAAGCCCCATTGCGACAACGCCTTGTCCTGACGAGCGGCTTTCAATGAGACGGTTAAGAAATTCTTCTGGTTCAAAAAATTGCGTGCGAGTAAGATCAAACATCCAGCGCCAGGTAATTCCGAATTCTTGTGCCGCTCGATCTCGTCCTTTATTGAGTGCTGTGAGAATCGTTTGCCAATCAAGTCCCGATAGCATGCAATTGGTTGCCATAGAGAAGGTGACTTCTGCGTAACAAATATTTTGTCGTGCGCAATCTTTTCCAAATTCGTAGGCAATGCGTTCATAGTCTTCTGGTGTTTTAAGGCAGCCGATGATTTGTTTGAAAAGTGTTACAAATTCTTCGAAAGATGCATAGTCGCAGGTTTTACGAAACTCAGATTCATTTTTTAAGGGGAAAGAAATATTATTTTTTTTCGCAAGATCAAGCATGGTAGCAGGAGGAATGGAGCCTTCAAGATGAATGTGTAGCGATGGTTTTGGCATAAGATGTGCGAATTTATGTAGCTTTTGCGGTGAATAAGATGGTTCTACTAGAAGACAGGCTGGAAGTAGAGCAAGGAGTAGTATTAAAAAGTATTTTTTTAGGAAGAAACGATACGATGGCATAGATTATCTCTCCTTAGTTTTTTTGTCTTGTACGCTATAGCCAAGTTCTTGAAGCTTCATGCGTAATTGGTCTGCAAGCGGCCAATTTTTATCTTTTCGTGCTTGTTCTCGTTGATTTATGAGCTCTTGTATTTCTGGGGTGATGGTCATTGCTGCCTCTTCAAGCGGTTGTAGAAAGAGGCCGAGAATGCCCGTGATGAGTGCTTTAACCATGCTGGCAAGCGCTGTATCCTCTTTGATTTGGGATAAATTTTCAAAGACGATCCCTAAAAATTTTGGTGTGTTTAAGTCATCACATAATGCTGCAAGAAGTTCGTTGATGAGTGGAGGCGCGTTTTGTAACGGTGGCTGTTGAGCTTGGACTGCAGAGAAAGCTGTGATGAGTTTTTTATAGGCAGTTTGACTTGCTTGGAGTTCTGAAGCTGAAAAATCGATAGGCGTACGATAGTGGTGTTGCAAGATGAAATAGCGGAAAACCATTGGATCATAATGTTCAAATAATTGATGTAACGTGATGAAGTTGCCAAGAGATTTGGACATTTTTTCTTTATTAATAGTGATAAATGCATTGTGAAGCCAGAAATGAGCGAGCGGGTGTCCGTGAAGGCTCTCAGATTGTGTGATCTCGTTTTCGTGATGAGGAAAAATAAGATCAGCGCCGCCGCCATGAATATCAATGGTGGGGCCGAGGAGTGCTTTAATCATAACTGAACATTCAATATGCCATCCCGGACGTCCATAACCCCATGGAGATTGCCAGAATTTTCCTTTCTCGTTCCCTTTCCAGAGTACAAAATCGCCTGGATTCCTTTTGCGTTTATCAACTTCAACGCGTGCTCCTGCCAAATGATCATCTTCCGTCCGTCCAGATAGTTTTCCATAAGCAGGAAAGGTTGTGATATCAAAATAAACATCATGGTCGATAACATAGGCTTTTTCATCTGCGACTAAGTCTGCGATGAAGTCAATAATTTGCGGGATGTATTGGGTAACTCTCGGCTCGTGTGTTGGCGGCAAACAATTAAGAGCATGCATGTCGTGGTGATACGCATTAATAAAGCGTTGTGCAACCGCTGCGTAATCGTTCGGTGTTCCTTCTTTTTCAGCTCGATTTAAAATTTTGTCGTCGATATCTGTAAAATTGCGCACATAGGTAACGGCATACCCTAAGAATTTGAGGAAGCGAAAAAGAATGTCGAAGTTGATGTAAACGCGGCCATGGCCAAGGTGTGGGTAATCATAAGGGGTTATGCCGCAAACATACATGCTGATACTATTGGGTTGGTGAGCATGAAAAAATTCTTTTTTTTTGCTAAGAGAGTTATAAAGTTTAATATCCATGAGTTACCCAGAATGTTCGTGCTTTGCGCACAAGTTTGTTTTTTTATTATTGTTCAAATGTTTTTTTGATGGTCGAAATAAAATCATCTTTGTTAACGATTGCGCCAGTGATGCGTTTTACCTCTTTCCCATCCTTAAAGAACATGAATGTTGGTATGCCTTGGATGCCGAGATCTTGAGCAACTTTTTCTGCTTTGTCGACGTCAACCGTTACAAATTTGTAGCTTGATCCCAATTGGGCAGCAACGGCATCAAATGTAGGTTTTGATGCTTTACAGGCACCACACCATTCGGCAGAAAAATCTACAATGACGGGTGTTGTTGATTTAAGCACCTCTTGCTCAAATTGGTCTGCATTTGTGATAAGTATTGGTGCTGATTTTGTATCAGCAATATTAGAGGTCGCAGTTGATGGTTGTGTTGTTTTTTGGCTATAATCTTGTTTTCCGTTACAGAATGGGCACCTGCATGCGGCAAAGAATATTATAGCGATAACACTGAGCACATAAGCTATATGCTTAACCATGATTAGCTCCTTTGCGTAAAGTTCACTATGACTCCATAAAAAACTATTTCTTTTATAATATATGGAAAATTTTATTAAGTATAGGTAGGCTCAAAAGTCACGAGAAGGTTCCACTTTTTTTTATGAGCTACGTCTTATTGTACGATGTAAAGTTCTATATGCACCTTGTTCGTATATCAATGAAAATGAGGAAGCGCCATGTTTAGAATGAAGTTCAGTCGAATGCTTTTGGGTCTCGGAACCATATTTGTTTTTTGTGTTATTTATCAACATAATTTGATCATAAAATTAAGTTATGCAAGACAGCGTCTAGAAATCAAAAAGCGTAAGTTGTTAAAAGAAAAGAATGAGTTGACCAAAGAGCTGTATCAACTTAAAGATCTTACTAAAACACGGGCATGGGCGATAGAGCAACAGGGCATGAAGGATCTTGCGTTGTCGCACATTATGACGTTGACGACAAAGGCTCAATATGACTTTTTTGTTACGTCGACCATGATGCGTAAGTAATGGGGGATAGGATGCTAAGGAAAAGTTTCGTTGAAGAATACAAATTCAAAGTTATTTGGATCGTTATTGGGTTTCTTTTCTTGTTTGCGATTCTCGTTGTCCGACTATTTTTGTTGCAAATTTATCAGCAGGGATTTTTTAAGCATTTAGCGTTAGGACAATATAGCGTTCGCATTACTATCGATCAACCACGTGCGCCTATTTATGACCGATTTGGTCTTGAGCAGGTGGCATTTAATCGTGAGGTTCCTTCTGTTTTTATATTGCCTGGCCAGCTGCATAATGCTCGGCAGCTTGAAAAGTTTTTGTCGGCTCATTATAAAGATGTTGCCAAGCGGTTAAAGACTAATCCAGATCGGCATTTTTTATGGGTTGACCGAAAACTTTCTCCTGAGCGAGCGGCATTTCTTAATCATTTAGGTCTTGATGATTTGCATTTTATTAACGAATCCTATCGCTACTATCCTCATATGACCTTAGCGCATGTGGTTGGGTTTACCGATATTGATAATAAAGGATTATCAGGGCTTGAGCTTATGTTCAATAAGCGCCTTGCTGGAGTTCCTGCTGTGGTAAAATTTGAACGAGATGCACGATCGCAATCTTTTTATTTTAACAAGGTGGTTGAGCAGCCTGAGGTGCCGGGAAATTCAATAACATTAACCTTGGATAGCACGTTGCAACATTTAGCATTTGAAGAATTAAAAGCTTCGGTAATTTTTCATAACGCCAAGGGCGGTTCGGCGTTAATTATGGATCCGACGAATGGTGAAGTTTTGGCGATGGTTAATTATCCTGACTTTGATCCTAACCAAAAAAGTATAGGAAACCTTGAAATAACCAAAAATAACGTGGTGACCGATTGCTTTGAGATGGGTTCGGTGGTGAAGGCATTTTTAGCGTTGGCTGCTTTTGAAGAGCGTGTGGTTAAATATGACGAGCAGATCGATTGCGAGGGGAAGGTAACCTATATTGATGGTTTCCGAGTGGAAAATTGGAAAAGTACTGGAGTGGTTCCTTTTTACGATGTTATGAGATTTTCAAGTAATGTTGGTGTGGCTAAAGTTGCTAAGCGTCTTGGGTCAAAATTGTATGAACATTTGCGTCGCGTTGGATTTGGTAGTAAGACCAATATAGAGTTTCCAGGGGAACGTGCTGGCTTTGTTAATCCCCCAGAAAAATGGAGTCGCTCTTCGGTGCTTGTGATGTCATTTGGCTATGAGATTATGGCGAGTCTTTTGCAGCTTGGAAGAGCTTTTTGTATTATAGCCAATGGCGGATATTCAATTACGCCAACATTACTTAAAGATCCAGCTCCTGCGCCATGTCCACAGACCAAGCTGTATCGTGATGATACGATTTTTCACATCAAAAATGTTTTGGAAATCATTGGCGCAAGATATCCCATTAAAGGATGCCGCGTCCTAGGTAAAACAGGTACAGCTCGATGTGTTAAAGATGGACATTACTCAAAAAAAGATCACGTTTATACATTTGGTGGGATTGTTGAAAGTGGTAACTATAAACGGGTTATCATCACATTTGTGCGAGAACCATCACAGGCAAACTTGTGGGCTGCGGGGACCGCTGCTCCTATGTTTCATCGTATTGCACAGAAAATGGTGCTTTATGAGGGAGTGAAGAATGGTGTGCCCTTGGCTTAATAGTTCATGGTAAATGCATTTTCGATGAAGCTGATTTGGAAGCTTCCAGTCTTTGATGGTGTAACGGTGGCAACATCAAAACGTAAAACTTTATTTTGAATATGGTTTTTTAAGACAAATGCTGTTGCCGCGCGAGCGATTCTTTTTTGTTTTGTGTAGGTGATGGTATTTGAGATGGGAAAATAGGTTGACTGGCGTGTTTTTACTTCAACAAATGAAACGATGTCACCTTTTGCTGCGATAATGTCAACCTCTCCAAGGCGAGTTTGGTAGTTGCGTGCTAGTATTACAAAATCATTTTCTATAAGCCATCTTGCGACGGCTTCTTCACCTTGATTTCCCAATTGGCGTTTTTGTGTGATCATTAAAACAGGAAGCTTTGCTTTGTCAAAAGAGCCTGCGTCATTGGAGTAAATTGTGATTCTGGATATTGCGTGCTCAGTTTTTCAAGATTTTCTTTGACGAGAGCAAGATTTTTTTGTTTTTTGGCAAGTTGACTTTCAAGGAACAATAAACGTGCTTCAAGGAGTTGGTTTTTCGTCAGATAATTGTCACGGAGATACTTTAAACGACCTTTGGCGGCGTCATATTCTCCTTGTCTCAGATAGAAATTAAAGACATAAACTTCTTTGTCGATCAGTTTGTGTTCGCATGTTTTGTTTATGTCTGCAACATCTTGAGCATATGCTTTGTATGCAGTGTTTTCTAGATACTCTTTGCAGAGATTTGCTGTTTCTTCTGTTTGTGTTTGATCGCAATCATGGCGAAGGGTTTGATAGAATTTTGCGAGAATGGAACGATATTTTGCATATTCGGCGCGGGCATCGGCTGGGTAGAATTGGTTGTAGTGATCGTATAGTTCAAAAGCTGATGGGTATTTGCCGGTTTTAAAATATACTTCAGCAAGAAGAAGTTTGTATTTTGTGATATCAGAACGGTCTGGGTTTTGAGCTATGATTTGTTCCAGGTATTCGGCTGCTTCATCACGATGTTTTTTTTCAAGACAGGCGAATGCTTTTTTCCGCAATTCGTCAAAGGTCATTTCCTCTTTTCTTTTTTGTTTGGCGCATCCAGCAACAAATGCTAACACGCAGATTAAAAAGAGGTACTTGAAAAAAAGAGTTGAAGATTTAAGCCGATTCATACTCGTCCTTTGTGTTTATTCAGGTTTTCATTTGTTCTATATTATTCAGCGACTCTGCAAGAGAGCTCCTTTTTAGTGTAGCTTATTATGTTGTTTTTTGAAGAAAAAATAGTAATGAAGCTTCTTGTAAAACTTGTTTTTTATTATTTGCCCGAGTAAAAATTCAGTTAGTACTATTATTGTTTGTGCGGGGTTTGCCCAAACGCAAAGAGAAACTAGCGATATTAAGTTTTCTTTGCTAAGCTTCTTTTTCATTTATGGCCTGTGTAAAGACATGGGTTTAGGTATCGTAGTTTTTCTGTATGGTGTAATTACATAAAAAGGTTAGATGCATGTTAGATAAAAAGTTTTGGTTTACCGTTCTTTTATCATTGACAACCGTGTGGGCAATACAGTGGTATTTTGGGAGAAATATGCAGCAATCAAGCCCAGCTGCAGGACCGATTGCTGTTGCTCAACAAGGTGTTCCTGCACAAGCGGCAAAAGTTTTATCGGTACAGGACTTTTATCGCCCATTGGAAAAAACGGTTGCTTTTGCCGAAGATCGTGCCGAAAATGTGGTATTGACGGCTGTTGAAACGCCCTACGTAAAGGCAACTTTTTCTAATCATGGTGGTGCCATAACAGATCTTTTATTTAAAGAACATCATGGCAAGGATGGTTTGCCGTTGCACACCGTGCAGGATTATGGTTTTGCAACAGCAGATACCAAGCAAAAAACATGCTTTTTGTTGGCATTAGATACGAAAACGCCATTTGTGTACAACTTGATATCTCAAGAAGAAAAGATCGAGAAAAATAAAAAAGTTACTGAAATCGTTTATCAGGCCGATGCCGAACAATGGGCGCTCAAGAAAATCTATGTATTGCATCATGATAGTTATCAGGTTGATGTAACTGTTTCTGTTGAGCCGCGTGTTGCTGATGTGCAAGCGGTGCGCATGCGTCTTATGTTTCCGGCTCCTATTGTTAAAGAAATTGAGGATGATACGGTAGGTATCATCTCTCTTAATAAAAATAAAAATACATTGGAGAAGATTGACCTTGATCAAGCCGAGGCCTTGGCGTGGCCTTGGGACGTAAGTAATGCCTTGTTTGGTGCTGAAGATAAATATTTTGCACATGCGCTTGTTGGTGATGCTTCGCGTTTTGTACAGCGCTCATATATCAATCAAGTTGTTGTGCCAGCGGTAAAGCCAGGCCAGAAGGCATACAAGGAAGTGTATGCGATTCTTGAGAGCGGGGCGATTAAAGAAAAAGGCTCGTGGACCATGTCTTTTTATATGGGCCCCAAGGTGCTTGATCAATTGGTTTATGTTGATGATCGCCTTGATGATCTTATGTCTTTTGGGTGGCTTTCATGGTTATGTAAGTTGCTTTTGAAATTACTCGAGTATTTGTATAGCCTTTTTGGGAACTATGGATTGGCTATTTTGGGTCTTGCTTTTGTATTGCGTATTCCTTTGATTCCATTGTCTATTTATAGTCGTCGTAAAATGGAACTCTATCAAAAATTTCAGCCAACCATTCAGAAGATTCGTCTTAAATTTCGCCATGATGTTAAAATGCAGCATGAAGAATTAATGAAATTTCACCGAGAGCACAACCTTTCTACGGCAACGCCTGTTTTGGGTTGTTTGCCAATGTTGATTCAATTGCCAATTTTGTTTGCCTTATTTAAGGTGCTTGGAAATTATCTTGATTTGTACCAGGCGCCATTCTATGGTTGGGTTGTTGATCTCTCAGCAAAAGATCCTTACTATGTACTTCCAATTTTGATGGGTGCATCTATGTTGTGGCAGCAATGGATGACGCCTTCGACCGATGATAAACAACGTTTTATTATGATGTTTATGACATTGGTCTTTACGGTATTCTTTGCTAAAGCAGCAGCTGGGTTAGTGTTATACTGGTTGGTTAATAATGTGGTTACGATTGCCGAAGATTACCTGAGAAAATTAGTTTATCGATAATATACAGGGAGTAAGGGATGCTCAGTCAATTGCCGGGATTACAAAAACTCATTCGTCAGTTGCAGCGCGTCCCTTACGTGGCCTCAAAAAATATTTATCGAGTAGCTTCGCATTTTTTAACAAGTGACGAAAAACAAGTTGAAGCTTTTTGCGCTGCGGTTTTGGAGGCAAAGAAAAATATTAAGCCGTGTTCTGCATGTTTTAATTGGACTGAGCATAATGCTTTGTGTTCGATTTGTTCTTCTGAAAAGCGCGATAAGCGAGTGCTCTGTGTTGTTGAATCGTGGCATGATCTATGGGCTATCGAAAATGCCGGTGAGTATCGAGGGCTGTATCACGTCCTCGGTGGCGCGTTGTGTCCTCTCGAAGGCATCGGGCCGGACACTCTTACTATTAAACAGTTACTTGCAAGATTGTCTGGTGGCGGTATTGAAGAGATAATTTTTGCAACAAATCCAACGCCTGAGGGCGAAGCAACAGCGAGTTATATTTATTCTAAAATAACCAAGCTTCCGATTAGTGTTTCTCGATTGGCTAGTGGCGTGCCTATTGGTTCAAGCTTGGAATACATGGATCGGGTGACGATTTCAAAAGCTTTGCTTGGCCGTCGTCCTTTTTGAGCAGCTTGTTTGATGAAAGCAACATCGCATGTATCGTTCATGTTTTTTTAGACAGTCATTAGTTTTGCTTGTAATGATGTATAGTACGGTTCAGACAGCCGTTCCTGGATTTGTTAGATCAATTAAACAACTCCGTATTAAAAGTTTGCGTCAACATGTGATTAATAAAACGACCTATGTTTTTGATGGTGCCGTTGAGATTCTTGTTGATCAAAAATTCCATTTATGGGCGGATCATGTTGAGCTTGATAAGGCTAAGGGAACTTTAATTGCGAATAGCGTTGACCAGGGGCCGGTTTCGTTAGAAAATAATGATTTTGTTATTGTTGCTGATCGCTTATTCTTGGATTTTACAAAAAAAACAGGATATGCCGATAACATAAGCATCCATGTGGATGAGGGATTTTTGTCTGCTGCTCGTGCTGAAAAGAAAAATGATCTTGATTGGTACCTGGAAGATATGATGTATACGCCTTGCGACAAAGAAGAGCCGCATTGGCATTTTAATGCCCAGCGAGCGATGATGCATGGCAGCTACTTGATTAAAGCCTCAAATCTTGTTTTTAAGGTTGGCAAGCTGCCTTTGTTTATAATGCCGCGTATGGTGTTTCCTATTCAGGGAAGATCAAAATCTGGCTTTTTGATTCCAAAATTTTCTTATGATTACGTCTTTGGCTTCGGGATTAAACAGGAGTACTATTGGCATGTACACCGTCATTGCGATACAACAATGGGGATTGATTGGCGTCAAAAGCGTGGCGTTGTTTTTTCTGATGAGTTTAGATGGGCACGAGCACCGGATAATTTTACGATGGCGCATTGGTGGTATGCTGTTGCAAGAAATTCTTTTGTTCAAAGGAATGATGAAGTAATGAGTGCAACTGCACGTCGTTACTGGATAACCGGCAAAGACTTTCGTTCTTTTGATACGCCGTTAGGTCCTGGACGATTGTCTAGTTTGACCCGTGTGGATTTTGGTACTGATAAGCGTATAGGCTACACTTTTTTTAATAGCCTTGATGAGGTTGACGATGCCTTTAATAACTCATGGATATTGCGTTCGTGGGGAGGGCGTGATTTACTCGAGCTAAAATTGGATGATATAAAAACCAATATGAAAGTTTTTTCTGATTTTACGCAGCAGGAAAAATTGGAGTTGAAAACTTTGATGGACGCTAAACAAGATCAGAAATATGGCAAGACCAATCGAACTTATGAAAAAAAAGAACGTGAAGATCGTGTGCATGTTGCATATTTCCCGCACGTTGAATGGAATTGTGCATGTAAAAATGTAGGGTTTGGGGTGCGTTACAGGCATGATTTATTTTTTGATCAAGTTTTTTATCGGCAGCGCGAATCTGAAAGGTTTTATTTTAATGCTCGATTACTTGCAAGTCGGCCAGTTATTCCCTTTAATAAAACCGATATGTTACGCCTTTGTTATAAGGGTAATCTTTATCGCTGTTTTAATCTTTATAACAATTCTCTTAAATTTTTTGTTCAACCCCATGTTCAGCTGAGAAGTCATGTTGAAAAGGATGAATACCATCATAAAAATGTTCTAGAGCGTGGTATTTTGGGCAAAGGGGCATATCGCTTATTTTTAGATTATGGCGCAGAATGGGCATTGCCAGAAGGCGCTTGGCATAGCGAGAATTATCGATACATGCATTATTTTCAGCCGGTAATACAATGGCAATATGTTCCCAAATTCTATCAAGATCATTGGTTTTATATTGATCGGCGAGATCGTGCATATCCTAAAAATGAACTTTCGGCGAATTTGCGCAATAATATTGTTGCTGGACCCTTGCAGTGCGATTTGACGATTAACCAGGGTTTTGATTTTTATGAGCAAAAAGATATTTTTTACCTGCGTCGAGGCATTGATAACGGGCATGTGTTGCCATTATACAGCGAAATTAGTTTCGGTGGTGATCCCATAGCTGTGTCATTTGCTCAAGAATATGATTGGCGAAAGTCGCGATTACTGCAGTCTGAGATTCATACCACTTTTTTCTTTAATAAATTTCACCTAGGCGTGGGCTATCTATTTCAAAATGAGCAAGCTCAACTGAAGCGTGATTTGCTTTCAAATATTCCACATTTTCTTACGGTTAATTTAGCGATTCCATTAAGTAAAAATGCGACATTGTTTTATGATAGTCAGTTTTATTCGGAAAGCGACAAGCATTATGCAGCCTTAAGTAATATGCGTCCGTTGCTTCATCGTGTTCGTTTGGACTATAGTGGGCATTGCTGGGGGTGTTATATTGGCTTTGAACAAAAACAGTACCGTGAAAATGGTGTTGGGCGATCAGATAAGGAGTTTGTTTTTTCGTTGCGCCTTGATTCATTAGGTTCATTTGCTAAAAAATTCAAGGGTGTTCCTCCTTTTAAACGAGCAGATAACATCAATTAATGATTATCGCGTCGGTATCAAATCTTTGCAGGAGATTTATTTTCTCGCTACACTACCAAAGAGGATTTTAATAGAAAGGAAGAGCCCTATGTTTTTTAAAGCGCCAACGGATTATTCATTGTTTATTGAACGCAGAACCCGTTTGTTTGAAGCGATTCAAGAGCGTCATGGTTGGTTAGGCCCCTCTGTTTTATTGTTATTTGCTGATTTTGAGGGGGTGCGTCATACCTTTCGCCAAGATAGTTCATTTTATTATTTAACAGGAGTTACCGAACCAGCTGTAGTTGCATGCTGTTATTTCGACGGAGAGTCAACGCTCTATGTGCCGCGTTTTGGCGAACGGCGTGATAAATGGGTTTCGTCATCACTCCATGTTGGACTCGATCCTCAAAAAATTGGTTTTAGTGAGCTTCGTTATCTTGGTGCCCCAGAAAAATCATACTTTTTCAAACCACAGTTCGAACAGGAACAATATGCGGCTCTTATTGAAGACTTGCGTTCTTTTATGATGGCGGGGGGGCAAGTTTTTGCTCTCACGGCGCAGCAAAAAGTGAATGTGGGGGTGAGTCGATTGTTACTTGAGCGTTTATCTTCCTGGTTGCCGGGATTGAAGGAGCGTGCTATTGATGTTTCGTGGGCTGTTGATCTTTTACGGCGTACTAAGGATGAGTATGAACTTAGTCTTATTCATCATGCTGTTCAATTGACCATGTTGGCGCAAGAAGCCGCGGCTCACGCTATTGCTCCTGGTAAATTTGAGTACGAGGTGCAAGCTATGGTTGATTATATGTTTGCATCTGTTGCCGCCGCTCGACCGGCATTTCCGAGCATCGTGGCTGCGGGAAAAAATGCAACAATTTTGCATTATACCGATCGCAATTGTGAGCTAAGGGAAAGAGATTTAGTTGTTGTTGACATCGGGGCTGAATATGGTGGGTATGCAGCTGACTTGACGAGAACGTATCCCGTTGGCGGGGCGTTTACAGAGCGGCAACGGGAATTGTACCTCATGGTGCTTGAAACGCAAAAATATTTAGAGTCGATTGTTCAGCCGGGCATGTATATCCGTCATGATGAATATCAAGATAAATCGCTCCATCACCATGCTTTGAAGTTTTTAGAGCGGTATGGATATGCACAGTATATGAACCATGGTATAGGGCATTTATTGGGCTTGGATGTGCATGACGTAGGAAATTTTGCTGACCCTTTGATGCCTGGTGATGTTTTCACCATGGAACCAGGTATTTACTTGCAGCAGGAGCATTGTGGCATTCGCATTGAAGATGATTATGTAATGGTTGATGATGGTGTTGTTTGTCTAAGTGTTGATTTAGTAAAAGAACCAGAAGATATTGAGGCGTTGATGGCAGATGCTGAATAGTGTTTCATACAACCAATATTGATTTGTGCTTGTTGGAAGATTTGTTAGACTAGGCGGATGTTGTAAGTTTTTGAAGATGACATCAATCGCGGAGAGGTGGTAATGGCCGATAAAGAAAAAATAATGATGCATGATTTGGTCAGAGACGTAATGCAAAAAAATACCAAATTTATTACGATAACCGGCGGCGTATGCTCATCCATTGGCAAGGGCGTTCTTATTTCATCGCTCGGTGTTTTATTAAAAACGGCCGGATATTCATTGTCGGTTGTTAAATGGGATCCTTATCTAAACGTTGATCCGGGAACCATGTCGCCCCTCGAACATGGTGAGGTATTTGTGACACAGGACGGCGCTGAAACAGATTTGGATTTGGGACATTATGAACGTATCATTGGTGTGCATCTTAATCGATTTTCATCTGTTTCTTCGGGCCAGATTTTTGAAGAGCTTCTTGAAGGTGAGCGTGTCGGGAAATTTTTAGGCAAATGCATTCAAATGGTTCCTCATGCTGTTGATGCTGCCAAGAGGCGTTTGTTGTCGTTTGCACTCGAGCAAAATGTTGATTTCGTTTTGCTTGAAATTGGCGGTACTGTGGGTGACATGGAGGGAAAAGTTTTTCTAGAGGCGGTGCGTCAATTACGGCTTGATCTTGGTAGTAGCAGATTCATTCATGGACACCTGAGCTATGTTCCTTTTCTTGAGTGGACCGGTGAGGTAAAAACAAAACCAACACAACATAGTGTTATTGAATTAATGCGTGCAGGATTGGTTCCTGATTGTTTATTTTTGCGGGCGAACAAAAAAATTGATGTTAAGGCGGTTGAGAAACTTGCTGTTATGTGTGGTATCAGGAAAGATTTTATCTTCCAGGTGCTTACAAGTGATCCTATTTATCAGTTATTTGTTGATTTAGATGCTCAAGGGGTTGCACAGAAAATACAGGAACATTTTAAATTGTCCTCTGTAAAAGATGCTGATTTGAGCGAGTGGAAGGGCTTGATCAAGCGCATTAATGCTAGTGAATCTGGGCTTAAGATTGGCTTGATTGCCAAGTATGTTGGAAGTAACGATCCTTACATTAGCGTCGTTGAAGCGATTAAATCGGCTGGATATTCGCTTAACAACAAGGTTGAGATAGAAGTTATCGAGGCCGAACAGCTTGAACAAGGACCGTATGGCGGCGATACGCCTGCTTGGCAGCAATTGAAAACGCTTGATGGTATCATTGTTCCCGGTGGGTTTGATAAGCGTGGTGTTGAGGGCAAAATATTGGCTGCTCGCTGGGCGCGTGAGCATAATGTTCCTTATTTTGGATTATGTCTAGGAATGCAAATCATGCTTGTTGAGATAGCGCGATCATTGTGTAACTTAGCTGACGCCAATAGCACTGAATTTAATCCAAAGACGAAAGCGCCTGTTATTGCGCTGCTTGAAGAACAAAAGTCGGTTGAGCGCAAAGGAGCAACTATGCGTTTGGGAGCGTCTGCCTGTCACATAAAACCAGGAACAAAAGCGGCTGAGGCTTATGGGACGACAGTTGTCGAGGAGCGGCATCGTCATCGCTATGAAGTGAATAATGCGTATCGTGAGCAGTTTGAGAAGGCGGGAGTTGTTTTTTCTGGTGTTTATCAGCAAAAAAATTTGGTCGAAATTTCCGAATTATCAGGACATCCTTTTATGATTGGTGTTCAATTTCATCCTGAATTTTTATCTTCTCCACTCAAGCCGCATCCCCTTTTTAAGGCATTTATGGAAGCTGTTTTGTGCAAAGCTAAGTAAGATAGGTGAATTTCTGTTTGACCGGATCATATTTTTGCTTTAGAATTAAGCGAGCATTATGATTTGCAGGGATTTTAGAGGTTTAAAAAAGACTATTACAGATAAGGTTAATGCACTATGGATATGAATAGAAGTTATGTGATGCGTAAGGAAGATCGTCAACCTGAGTGGCGTGTGATTGATGCTTCTGGTATGATACTTGGTAGATTGTGTACCGAAATTGCAACAGTTTTGCGCGGTAAAGACAAGCCTGAATATACGCCTCACACCGATGGCGGTGATTACGTGATCGTAACCAACTGTGAAAAAATTGTTTTGACAGGCAACAAGTGGAAAGACAAGATATACGAAACAGTTTCTGGTTATCGCGGTGGACGCAAGGAAACATCTGCTGAAGAGATGTTAAAAAAAGATCCTCGTCAGTTGATTATCTTAGCGGTAAAGCGCATGTTGCCAAAGAATACGCTTAATCGTGCTGTTCTTAAAAAGTTAAAAGTATATGTGGGGAGTGAACATCCACACAAGGCACAATTGAGCGCGTAAAACGTTTTGGTGTGTGAGAAAATTAAAGGCAGAATCGCTTTATGTGGTTCTGCCCTTTTTATTTGGGGCATATTAAGGGTATTTTATGAGACCAAAACAAAAGACGGTTAAGGCTGACGTTTTTTTTCATGGTATAGGCGTACACTCCGGGATTCCTGTTTCATTAGTTGTGAAACCAAATTTATTTGGCTCTGGTATTTTGTTTCAAAATGAAAATTTTCCAGATGAGATTATTCATATTGGTTCGATGACACCAGAAAACGCCATGCATGCAACGGTGATTAAGCAAGAGCGGTGGTTTGTGAGTACCATTGAACATCTCATGGCGACGTTTCACGCCTTGGGTATTACGCAAGCCTGTGTACATGTTTCGACGGGAACGAGTATGGGTTTTGAAGTTCCGATTCTCGATGGTAGTGCATTGCCGTTTGTGCAGGGGTTGCTTGAGGAGGGTTTGCAGGAATTGTCAGAAGACCTTCGGTTTTTGACGCCTCGAGAAAAATTAACGTTTTCGGATGCTCAGGGTCGCTTGCTTGAGATTTTTCCGGCTGTTGAGGTTGATAATGGCCTGCGTGATTGTGGATTGCTTGTGGATTATACGGCAGATTTTTCTAACCCATTGCTTGGGACATCACATTTTGCTGGTTACATAACTCCTGAGGTTTTTGCCCGAGATATAGCGCCGGCAAGAACCTTTGGGTTCTTAGAGCAGTTACCCCTTTTAAGACAACACGGGTTAGCGCGTGGATCATCATTGGGTAATACCGTGGTCATAGGGAATGATGAGTTTTTAAATGAGCGACGTTTTTCTGATGAGTGTGTACGCCATAAGGTACTCGATCTTCTTGGGGACCTTGCTCTTTTGGGCAAACCGCTTGCGGGTAAGGTGCGAGCTGTTAAGACAGGGCACAACTTCAATCGTTTAGTTACAGAGCATTATCTAAAAAGTCCCGCCGCATGGGAAATTATTTAAATGAGCCATTTTTTTCAAATAACAAGCTTTTCCTTTAAGAAGGTGTATAACTTTCGAGCTTTTCTATCACCAATGTATTGGAAATGTGCTTTTGAGCCAAATTGTTCCATTTGAATAGTAGGCATGGGGGCTCGTGTGAAAATAGATAAACTTAAGCCTGGTAGCGTAGCCGTGCAACCAGTATATTCAATTGGAAGCTCAAGCTCATTGACGTTTGTTTTCATTAAAAGAAAACTGCTTACATAATCTTCGTTGTTGCCAAATAAGGTCTCTGCATTAGACATGGCAAGAATATTCAAGTTTCCGTCAGAAAGCATTTGGCATGCTGGACTATCGTTAACAAAAAAAGTGAAACCATCTGATATCAGGATTCCGCATGTTGGTGATAAAAGGTGGTATAGCTGTTTAAGGGTGCCAAATGGATCAACAAGGTGGCGAAGCGTATAACTAGAAACGATGAGATCAACTTTGTTTGCAAGCTCGGGGAAGGCTTCAGCAATATTTTCAATTTTACACTGATTGAATGTGATATGTGAGACGTTGCCGAGATCTTCTCTCTGTCGGGTGCATTCACGTCCGCCGGTTATACTAAAAATATAAAAATGTTTGTCCAGTTCAGAACATGTTTTGTGTAAAATGTGCATGGCGTTTGTACCCCAAGCGGCATTAGCGCAACCTACGTCGATAATATAAATTTCTTTTTTTTCTGGATTTAGGTTGGCAATAAAAGGGAGCAGTTGATTTTCATCAGCGCCCAGTAGTTGATAAGAAGGTTTGCCGGCATGACCCCATTTTGGCGTAAAAGATCTTATTTTTTCATATTTTTCATCGACAACTTGTTGTATTGTTGTTGGCCGTTGTCCTAAACAAGCGGCTGGCGTGGTTTGGGATTCCGAGGTAAGAGATGGGCTTTGCTGCTGTTCTTCAGTGAGCATGCAATGTGCATAATTGATAGTGCATGTGGCCATAAGGGTGAGGAGCGATATTTTTTTTAAAAAATTCAACATAATAAGTCCTTTTGCGTTTAGGATTTATTTCCAAGGTTTATAATATGTTTTTATTTTGTGATCTTTTTTATTCTATAAAAAAGAAAAACAATAGTCAAATTGGAAATATTTTTCAGTTTAAAAAGCATCTTTTTTTGACTAAAAAGTGAATTATTTGGAGAAATGATCTGAAGATAGTTTTTACCCAAAAAGCCCGAGCAACTTGCTCCACAGCGCCTTGAGGTTGGCTCCAAACAGCATGCCCAGTTCTCGATAGGTGAAGTAGGCCATAAGACTTAGGAGAAATACCCAAGAGGCCAGATTTATGGTGAGCTTAATAACCTCTGGAATGCGGCGACGAATGATAAATTCAATGGTGGTGAAGAGAAGTTGTCCGCCATCAAGTGCACCAATCGGCAAGAGGTTCATGAGTGCCAAGCTCAGACTTATGATGCCGAGAAAATGAAGGAGTGGGATGAAGCCATGCTTGGCTGTTGCCGCACCTTGAGCGAGAATCATTACAGGTCCAGCTGCGCCATCAAGACTTCTTGAAACAAAGAGTTGTTTAAGCCCTTTAAAAATTAACCCGATAATTTTGATGGTGTAGTCAAATCCTGCTTTAAAGGCATACCAGAAAGGGAGTTGTGGGGGTTGAAAAAGTGCTCCGATTATGCCAATAGTTTTTCCGCTTTCTTGATGCGTTGCTGGTGTTATAGGTAGGTTGATTTCTTCTTGCCCGCGCTTGATCAGAAGAGTAATTTCTTTGTTTGGATTTGCTCGAATTTCATTGATGAGAAGCGTGTCTTTTTCTTCGTTGAGTCTTATAGGGTCCGTTGAAAGTCGCTTGTCATTGATGCCGACAATAATATCTTCTGCTTTAAGTCCTGCTTGAGCGGCAGCTGAATTTTCGCCAACCGATAAAACGGTCAGCGATTGTTTTGCTGCTTGATTACCAACCATAAAGATGGTACAAAATGCCAGATAGGCAAATAAAATATTGAAAATGATGCCGCCTAAGAGCACAAAAGCTTTTTGCCAATAGGGTTTGTTGGCAAAAGAGTTTTGACTAGTGTCCTGGGCGTGTGTTTGTTCGCCTTGTCCAACCTCAGCAAGGCCGGCTATTTCAACGTATCCTCCAAAAGGGATTGCGGCGATACGAAAATTGGTTTGACCAATTTTACGTTTGTAAATTTCTGGACCAAACCCGATTGAGAAGGTTGGGGTGTGTATTTTAAACAGTTTACAAAATAAGAAGTGCCCTAATTCGTGTGCGGCGATAAGAACGCCAAAGCCGATAAGAGAACAGGCCAAGGGGAGAATTTTTCCTAAAATAGTGGATAGTTCCGTAAAAGCCATAGAGTCACCTTTTTTGGTTTTTGATTAATAAAAATCCAGCAATACTATTAGAAAGTATGACAAATTTTGTGGTAAAAAGCTAAAGATTGATGAGGAGAGGTGAAATGTATTAGATGACAATTGGAAATGGTTGGTTGTAAGATAGGGAAGAAAAGATGTTTCTGCTTATTTTTTACTTGAAAAAAATGTAAAAAAATATAAAATTAGGCTGTCTCGAGTCACTTAAAGTGGCTTTCGGTTTTCAAAAATTAAGCTTTTTAACGCCTTAATTTACGTGACACCAAGCCGGAGTGATTAGTAGAACGAACAGAACAGGGGTTGGTTGGTGCATCGCTTGGTGTGTTGGCCGATTTGATCGTTCAAATAGTTATAGTAGATGATGTCGTAAGTGGTTATTTGTAAGGATTATAAATTTTTAGGATTGTAAAGATATGCCAACGATAAACCAGTTAGTGCGTGCTGGACGTACAAAGTTGAAAAATAGAACCAAGTCTCCAGCGTTAGTTTCGTGTCCTCAGCGCCGTGGCGTGTGTGTACGTGTTTCTACGATGACACCAAAAAAACCAAACTCAGCTTTGCGTAAGGTTGCTCGTGTTAAGCTTACGACAGGCAAAGAAGTTACTGCATACATTCCAGGGGAAGGCCACAACTTGCAAGAGCACTCAGTGGTTTTAGTTCGTGGTGGAAGGGTAAAAGACCTTCCGGGTGTGCGTTATCATATTGTTCGTGGTACATTGGATGCTGCGGGCGTTGACGCAAGAAAACAAAGTCGTTCGCTGTATGGTGCTAAACGCAGTAAGAAAGCGCAATAAGAAGGGTTTCGGCAATGCCTAGACGTAAAGTTGTAAATTTTGTACGTGATATTGGTGTAGACGCTCGATTTAATTCGTTCCTGGTGCAAAAGTTTATTAATGTTGTTATGGAGCGAGGAAAAAAGGATTGCGCTCGTCGCATTGTTTATGATGCATTCGACGTTTTGCAAAATAAATGCAGCGGCGATGATAAAAAAGCTTATGCTTTGTTTGAAAAGGCTTTTTCGCAGATTAAGCCTTATGTTGAAGTAAGAGCTCGTCGTGTTGGTGGTGGTGTTTATCAAATTCCAACAGAAGTAAGACCAGAGCGCCAGGTTGCGCTTGCTTTGCGTTGGCTTATTGATGCCGCGTCAAAGCGATCGGATAAGACCATGGGGCGTCGTTTGGCTAGTGAGCTTTTGGATGCTGTTGATGGACATGGTAGCGCAGTAAAGAAAAAAACAGATGTTCATAAAATGGCAGAAGCGAACCGTGCTTTCTCTCATTATGCTTGGTAATAAGTGGAGCGTGTGAAAAATGAGTAAAGAAAAATTACAAAAATGTAGAAATACGGGAATTGTTGCCCATATTGATGCTGGAAAGACAACGACAACTGAGCGTGTTCTTTTCTACACCGGAGCATCTCACAAAATTGGTGAGGTTCATGAAGGTGAAGCAACTATGGACTGGATGGAGCAGGAGCGTGAGCGTGGAATCACGATCACATCTGCTGCGACAACGTGTTTTTGGAAAGATCATCGCATTAATATTATCGACACTCCCGGTCACGTAGACTTTACCATCGAGGTAGAGCGTTCTTTGCGTGTGCTTGATGGAGCTGTTGTTGTGTTTTGTGGTGTTGGTGGTGTTGAGCCTCAATCTGAGACGGTGTGGCGACAAGCTGACCGTTATAAAGTTCCACGTATCGCATTTGTCAACAAGCTTGACCGTATCGGTGCTGATTATTTTAGCGTTGTTAGCGAAATTGATGAAAAGTTACATGGCAATGCTTTGGCGATGCAAATTCCTGTTGGCGAATCTGAAAACTTCAAATCCATCATTGATGTTTTATCGCGCAAATTGGTCCAATTTGATGAAACAAGTAAGGGATCAGAGTTGCGTTTTGAAGAAGTTCCTGCTGAATACAAAGATCAGGTTGAAAAACTGTACACCAAGATTGTTGAACGTGCTTGCGACTTCAATGACGCTTTAGCGGAAAAATATCTTGAGGGAAAAGAAATAACAGTAGATGAAGTCAAAAGTGCCTTGCGTATTGGTGTTATAAAGCAAGCGGTTACACCTGTTTTGTGTGGATCGGCATTTAAAAATAAAGGTGTTCAATTGATGTTGGATGCCATCATTGATTATTTGCCGTCGCCGTTGGACGTGCCGCCTATTGTTGGAACAAACCCAGATACAGATGAGCAAGCAACGCGAGCGACAGATCCAGAAGGGCCATTTTGTGCTTTGGCGTTTAAAATAGCGGTTGATCCGTTTGTCGGGTCGATTACCTTTATTCGTGTTTATTCTGGTAAGCTAGACGCTGGCTCTTATGTTTATAATGTTAGCAAAAATCGCAAAGAACGCGTAAGCCGTTTATTGCGTATGCATGCTAACAAGCGTGAAGAAATTAAGACCATTGAAGCAGGTGATGTTTGCGCCGTTGTTGGCATTAAAGATGTTATGATGGGTGATACGCTTGCTGATGAAAGCCATCCTATTGTTTTAGAGTCGATTAGCTGTCCAGAGCCTGTTATCAGTATGGCTATTGAGCCAAAAGGCAAGGGCGATTATGAAAAGATGGTTAATGCTTTGCGTAAGCTGATGCAAGAAGACCCATCGTTCAGATTTACATACGATAATGAAACGAATCAAACGATTATTCATGGTATGGGTGAATTGCACCTTGAAATTATTGTTGATCGTATGTTGCGTGAATATAAGATTGAATCAAATGTCGGCAAAGCTCAAGTTGCTTACAAGGAAACGATCCAGCGCAATGTTGAATCTGAAGGTAAATACATTCGCCAGTCTGGTGGTCGAGGCCAATATGGTCACGTATGGCTCAAGATTGAGCCGCTTGAGCGTGGTAAAGGCTTTGAGTTTGGCAATGAAATTGTTGGTGGAAGTATTCCACGAGAGTTTATCCCTGGTATTGAAAAAGGTATCAAGGAAGCCCTTAACGCTGGCGTGCTTGCTGGTTATCCAGTTGTTGACGTTAAGGCAACGGTATATGATGGTTCTTACCACGATGTTGACTCTTCTGAGTTGGCATTTACTATTGCAGCATCTATGGCATTCAAAGATGGTTGTTCAAAGGCTTCTCCGGTTATCTTGGAACCGATTATGAAAGTAGAAGTTTTGACACCTGAAGAAAACATGGGTGATGTGATGGGAGACTTAAACTCTCGTCGTGGAAGAATTTTAGGAATGGAAATGAAGAAGGGCGTTCAAGTAATTGACGCTGAGGTACCGCTTGCAGAAATGTTTGGTTATTCAACGGTACTTCGTTCTTTGACGAAGGGTCGAGCAAGTTACTCGATGCAATTTGAGACCTACCGAGAAGTTCCTAAAAATATTCAGGATCAAATTGTAAGTAAAAAATAATAATGGTTTGTAGGTTTGTTAGCGCCTAGAGGAGTTATAATGGCAAAGGGTGTATACGAAAGAAAAAAACCGCACGTTAATATTGGTACCATTGGACACGTTGACCATGGTAAGACAACATTAACCGCTGCTATTACTAAGGTATTGGCTGAGCAGGGGATGGCTGAGTTTAAAGCATACGATCAAATTGATAAGTCCCCAGAAGAAAAAGCTCGTGGTATTACTATCGCAGCTACGCACGTTGAATATGAAACACCAAATAGACACTATGCACACGTTGACTGTCCAGGCCACGCCGATTATGTTAAAAACATGATCACTGGTGCTGCTCAAATGGATGGAGCGATTTTGGTTGTGGCAGCTTCAGATGGTCCAATGCCTCAAACACGTGAACACATTTTGCTTGCTCGTCAAGTTGGTGTTCCTGCAATTGTTGTTTACTTGAATAAAGTAGACATGGTTGATGATGAAGGTATGGTTGACTTGGTTGAAGAAGAAATTCGTGAACTTCTCACTAAGTATGGTTTCCCTGGCGATAAGACTCCAATTGTTCGTGGTTCCGCGTTAAAGGCTCTTGAAGCCGATAAAAGCGAAATCGGTGAGCCATCTATTTTGAAATTGATGGAAGCTGTTGATACGTTTATTCCCGAACCAAAGCGTGATACAGATAAACCATTCTTGATGCCTATCGAAGATGTATTCTCCATTTCTGGTCGTGGTACCGTTGTTACCGGTCGTGTTGAGCGCGGTATTATCAAGGTTGGATCTGAAGTTGAAATTATCGGCTTCCGTGATACAACAAAAACAACGGCAACTGGCGTTGAAATGTTTAATAAAGAAATGAAAGAAGGTTATGCTGGCGACAACGTAGGTCTTTTGCTTCGTGGTACGAAGAAAGAAGATGTTGAACGTGGTCAAGTTGTTGCAGCACCTGGCTCAATCACCCCACACAAAAAGTTCAAAGCGCAAATCTTTGTTCTTTCAAAAGATGAAGGTGGTCGTCATAGCCCATTCTTTAGTGGATATCGCCCTCAGTTCTACTTTAGAACAACTGACGTTACAGGCGTTGTAACGCTTCCTGCTGGCCGTGAAATGGTTATGCCTGGCGACAACGTAGAGGTTGTTGTTGAGTTGATCAGCAAGA
>CAZBUZ010000008.1:0-23687 GCA_964495205.1 uncultured Pseudomonadota bacterium
GATAAACCAGATATGCGTTTTGATTTAGAAATAAGGGATATTACATCTTTATTTGAGTCAACCTCAATAGGTTTTCTTAAGTCGATTATTGAAGAAAAAGGTCGCGTTGGAGCCTTGCGTGTTTCAGGGAAGAAGTTTAGCCGTTCAGAACTTGATGCTGTTTCAAATTACGTATCCAAGGAGCTTGGGGCCAAGGGGCTTTTGTGGATCAGGCGTAAAGAAGATGGTTCACTTGATTCACCGATCGCCAAGAGCTTGCCTGCAGATTTTTGGGCGTACGCACGAGTTGTCCTGCCTGAATTGATTGATACCGATACGCTTTTTGTTGTTGCCGGACCGTATGAACATGCGTGGACGGTGCTTGGGCAATTGCGCTTGCATATGGGCAAGTTGCTCAATCTTATTGATAGAAGCAAGCAAAGTATGTTTTGGGTTACTGAGTTTCCGATGTTTGAGTGGAATGCTGATGATAAACGCTGGGAGGCAAAACATCATCCGTTTACTGCACCACAACTAGGTTGGGAAAACATGGAGATGGGTGCCGTAAAGGCGCGTGCGTACGACTTAGTTTGCAATGGTGAAGAACTTGGTGGTGGCTCAATCCGTATACATGATGCGCAGGTGCAGTCAAAAGTTTTCAGCGCCTTGGGTATCGATCCAGAAAAAGCTAAAGAAAAATTTGGATTTCTTCTTGAAGCGCAATCGTATGGTTATCCACCGGATGGTGGAATTGCTTTTGGCATCGATCGTTTGATTATGATGCTTGCTGGAACAGAGTCGATTCGTGATGTTATTGCATTTCCTAAAACCACAACGGGTTCATGTTTGATGATGCAAACACCATCAAAGGTTGATGCGGCGCAGTTGAAAGAATTGTGTCTTGAAAGCACTGTAAAAGATGCATAAAAGAATTAAGGCCTCCTGGCGATGTTAACCAGGAGGCCTTAATTCTTTTTTTATATCCGACTTAATATTTATTATCTTGGAGAATAAGGTTCTGTTCTTGTTGGATGTGAACGTAAGTTATAACGAGAGTTTCTTCTTGCTCTTGTCCTTGCTCTACGGCTTACTTGTGGTTCTCTGCCGCTAGTATGTGGTGCTCTACGTATTACAGCAGGAGCTGGTGCCGCTGTTACATCTGGCTCATGAAAGAGTTCTGCTATACCCAAATCGCCGGCTTCTTCTTCATGAGGAGCCTCTCTGTTGAGAGTTAATGGATTTTCCTGTTCTGTATGATCTGCTATAGGCGTTGGTTCATTTGCTGTTTGTGACGCTGATGTAGGTTCGGTTGTTTGTTGGGGTGTTATTGAAGATTCGGTTTGAGGCGCTGGTGGCGTTGGGCTGGAATGTTTATGAATGATTGCATAGATGGTACCGAGTGTGAGGACACTGGCAGCGCCAAGGCCCATCCATAATGCTTTTTCTTTATTTTCTTTCGTTTTTTCTGGTGTGTTTTTTTCCGCATGGAGATATGGCGTGCATGAGAACGCACATGATAGCAAGGTTGCGAATGCGATATGTTTTGTGAACAGCATAAGGTCCTTTCGTAGTGAAGGTTAAAAAATGCAACTTTGCAAATTCTAACGCGGGGGATAAAAAAAGCAATGGGGAACTGAAGACAAAGCAGATCTTGGGAAATTATTTTTTGATTTCTACCTCAAACGTTGTTCGTTGTGTACCATCTACCGTTTCTAAGGTGAGTGGGAATGTTTTTTTCGTTCTATTGGTTTTGGTAAAAATTATTTTTTTTATTGTGCTAAAGCAAGGAATAAGTGCAGGGTGATATGCGTCTAAAACTTTACTGTAAATATTTTTTGTCGAGATTTTGTTTGATTTTTGCATGTTAAGATTGAGTGTGGTGACGCCGAGCGCTGTTCCTGCAATAACACTGGGTACAACGGCTAATCCTATTCCTGAAACCATGAGCGCGATACTTGCAATGCTGGTAAAGATAGGCAATAGAAGCGGATTTGTTTTAACCTTGCTGGTTACGATGAGCTTATTTTCAATTGGGGCATCGATGTTTGCAGGATCAAGGACATAATCATGCGCTGTTTTGTTTGCGATCGTGATTTCAAATGCCTTGTATTGATTAGAGAGTCTGACAATTTTGACTGGGTTGTAACAGTTAAAAAGTCTGACCATCTCCTTCGTGGTAAGTTGGTAAAGCGACAAAGAGATATTGTTTTTTTCTTGTGAAAAAGAACAACTTTTTGGTCGTGCGCTGGTTGCACTGGTGAGCGCAAGACTTAAGAGTATTGTGCTCACAACCTTAACTAACGTGATACACATTCTTTGTCCTCGCCGTGATAAGAACGTTAAACGTTATTCTTTGTTGTGTAGGGCGTGTGACGGTGAGGGTGAAGCGCGGCGAGTAATGTTCTCTTTTTACGAAAATGAGTGTGTCTACTTCGGCAAATGGCTGGATCGAGATGGTTTGTTGGGGATTAAGCATATTTTTTTTCACGTATTTTTGGGTGCGTTCATGTTGCTTAATGCTGAGTTGCCAACCCCCTGCGCCAAGAACAAGCATACTTGGTAGTACAAGCTCCCACCAGAATAAGAGGCCAAGAGCAGAAGTGAGTACGCAGGGTAAAAAATTAACGATGAAAAGTTTCGGTTCTTTTTTCGTGATGGTGGTGTCTGATGCGATGGGTAACGAAATGTCTTGAGCTGCTAAGGTCATTGGTTGATCTGTTTTATTTTTTATATGCACGTGAAGTGGTTGGTAATCAGTAAGATAGTGTTTGAATGCTTCTTGATCAAATGCTTGTATGCGAATGTCCGCTTCTGCTTTGTGCGCTTCATACAAACAGGTTGTTTTTTCTTGTTGCCTAATGCGTTGTACTTTGTACTTGGCGCAACCTGAAAGCATCATGATTGCAAATAGAAAACACGCAAAGCTGCTTAGTTTGCGTGTTGCTTTTATCAGGGTATTTATTTGAGCTCTCACCATTTTTTACCTTATAGCTAGGGACATGGTGAACATTACCAAAAAAATATTACCAAATGCGTAAGCATTAAAACAAGTTTTTGCCGGTATTGGTTCATAGGGGATTTTTAGGGCTTTTTGGGGAGGGCGTATTATGAAGGCATTATTGATGGTCTTTATTTTTGCGTGGTGTTGTATGCCGTCGGTGCTCAATGCTGGTTTTTTCAAAACGCTCACGCGATTTAATGAAAAAAACAGGCAACAGGTTGTGGAGACGTTCGATAATTTCTACGCTGTGCAAGAGGGCGCGTTTTATCGTTCGCAGCAGCTTTCTGCTGCTGAGTTAGAAAAATATATTAAAAAATACAGCATCAAAACCGTTATCAATCTGCGAGGGGATGATGAGGCTGATTGGTGGCAGCAAGAAAAAGCAACGGCCGAACGACAAGGTGCCATGTTTTTTAGCCTTGGGATGAGTGCTATTTATTTGACAACAAAAGAAACGCTTATGCAGTTGCTCGTTCTTTTTCAAACAGCTCCTCGGCCAATCATGGTGCATTGCATAGGTGGTTCTGATCGGACCGGCGAGGTGTCTGCATTATGGGTGCTTGATCAACAAAAAAAAGATAAGAGCGAAGCGCGCGCGCAACTTTCGATTAAATATGGGCACCGGAAATATAAAAATTCCGCAAAAGATTTTTTAATTGAGCTTTGGCAGGGGCACGAGTGGGCATTCAATGAATATGATCACCGCCAATATCCCAATTGGTGCCGGCCAGAGGATGTGCAGTAGCGGTGTGAGCAGCGTTTTTTTTGTGTGAGTAGTCCTCTCTGTGTTTTTACATGTTCGAGATTTATTAGGGGATGATAAAGTGCTCCATGTTTTTTTAGTGGTCATTTTAGATGTTCATAAAATTGTGCTAATCTAGCCGCATGAAAAAACAATTAAACCTTTTCAACACTCATAAACCCCCACTTCCCGAACGTATGCGTCCGCGCAGTCTTGATGACATGGTTGGGCAGGATCACCTGCTGGCGCCGGGTAAGTTATTGCGTCAGGCAATCTTAGCCGATACCATTGGTAGCTACATTTTTTGGGGGCCGCCGGGAACGGGAAAAACGACCTTGGCACGTGTTATCGCTAATGTGACTAAACGACCTTTTGTCGCTTTTAGTGCGGCTTTTAATGGGATAAAAGAGGTCAAAGAAATTATTGATCAAGCCGATGCACGCATTAGCACGGGCGGTAAGAACACTATTCTTTTTGTTGATGAAATTCATCGCTTTAACAAAGCGCAACAAGATGCTTTTTTACAGCCGCTCGAGCGCGGGAGCATTATCCTTATTGGTGCAACGACCGAGAACCCGTCGTTTGAAATTAATAACGCATTGTTGAGCCGTTGTACGGTGTGCATCCTCAATGCGCTTGAAGACCAACATGTTGAACAAATCGTTACCAGATGCCTTGCTGATCGTGAAGATGGTCTGGCAGCATTCAATGTGCAGCTGGCGCCGGATGCATTGCAGCTGCTGGTGAATTATGCCAATGGCGATGCACGTGTGGCATTGACGGCGCTGGAGTATGCCGTACAGACAGTGGTGGCGATTGAAGGTGAACGCATCATTGATATGCAAACGATTAAGGCGGCAATGACGAGCAGGCACGTGGCCTACGATAAGCATGGCGAGGAGCATTATAATTTGATTTCTGCTTTGCATAAATCATTGCGCGGGTCAGATGTACAGGCGGCTTTGTATTGGCTCGCGCGGATGATTGAGGGTGGCGCTGATCCGCTCTACATCGTGCGGCGTCTTATTCGTTTTGCAAGCGAAGATATTGGATTAGCTGATCCGCAAGCGCTGGTACAAGCAGTGGCGGCGCAGCAGACGGTACATTTTTTGGGGTATCCAGAGTGTGATACAGCTTTGGCGCAATGCGTCATTTATTTGGCAACAGCGCCCAAATCTAATCGTACCTATGTTGCCATGGGCAATGCAAAGCGGGCGGTTGCGCAAAAACGCAACGATCCGGTACCGCTGCATATCCGCAATGCACCAACAAAGCTCATGAAGAATGTGGGCTATGGTGCGGGGTACAAATATGACCATGATGAAGATGATAGTTTTTCAGGTCAAAGCTTTTTGCCTGATGGTATGGGTAATGCGCAGTTTTATACGCCGACTGATTTTGGTTTTGAGAAGGATGTAAAGAAGCGGCTCGAGTATTGGGCAAATCTGCGCCAGATGCGGCGTCGGTGATTATTTTCCTCGTGTTACCAGCGCCTCACCAACCTGATTAATTTTTCCTGCGCCGACGGTTAAAAACAAATCGCCATCTTGTAATGAGTCTTGGATTTTTGATGCGATTTCTGGATAGGTTGGTGCGTAGTAAATCTTTAAGTTCGGATTTTTTTCTTTGATCGCTTGCACTAAACGATCGCTTGTAATGTTTTCAATGGGTTGTTCACTTGCCGGGTAGATATCGGTGATGTAGAGTGAATCGATTGCGTATTCACCTTGTGTGTCGGCAAAAAGTTCAACAAATTCATTCCATAGTTTTTGTGTACGACTAAAGCGATGCGGTTGGAAGGCAATATGAAGCCCTTTTTGCTTGCGGCGGTTTGCGGTAATGAGTGTTTGCTTAATTTCGGTAGGGTGATGGCCGTAATCGTCAAAGATATCAGCACCTTTAAAATTTCCTTTGAATTCAAAACGGCGTTCTACTCCCTTAAAGGTTTCGAGTGCGGTTGCGATGGTGATGAATGGCATATCAAATTCCATGCACATTGCGGTGGCTGCCAGCGCGTTAAGCACGTTGTGTTTGCCCGGTACATTGATGGTTACCTTGCCCATGAGCCGCTTGTAGCGTGTTTGAGAAATAAGATCTATCTTGTTTTTGTAAATGTTGAAGGTCGATGATGTTGGATTGAGTTCTAGAATTTCACCCATCAGGTCTGCCTTTTCACTCATGCCATATTTGACAACGTTGATGTGCGATAAAGGAAGCAAGTCTTGAATATTTTTATCATCGATACACAAAATCGCTTTACCATAAAAAGGAAGACGGGCTAGAAAGTTTTTGAAAGTTTCTTTGATGTCTTCAATGTCCTTGTAGGTATCAAGGTGTTCAGCATCGATGTTTGTAACGACGGCCATCGTTGGATTGAGGTAGAGAAGTGAGCGATCACTTTCATCCGCCTCGGCGATGAGGACATCACTTTTACCCAGATGCGCATTGTTGTTTGTATTTTTGAGAACCCCGCCAACAACAACGGTTGGGTTGAGTAACGCTTCCATGAAGATGTGTGAGATGAGTGATGTGGTTGTGGTTTTACCATGTGAGCCGGAGATAGCGATACTAAACTTAGTGCGCATGAGCTCTGCAAGCATGAGTGCACGTGGGATGACAGGGATCCCTTTTTCAAGCGCGGCGACAACTTCTGGATTTTTATGATCAACCGCTGAGGAGTAAACCAACACGTCGGCATCAACAATGTGACATTTATCATGATTGGTGGCGATGGAACAGCCGATGCTGCGCAGGTGATCGATGGTCTTATTGCTTGTTGATGTATCGCAACCTGTTACCGTGTAACCTTGAAGGCGTAAAATTTCGGCAATGCCGCTCATGCCGATACCACCAATGCCCATAAAGTGGATATGCTCATGCTTTTTATACATGGTTAACTCCTTCGCCCAAACTTAAGACCAACTTGCTTAATTGTAATTAATAATTTTTTTCAAAATAACGTATGAAGCTAAGAGTATACCGTTTTTCCTGCGATGTTAACAAAATTTCGGTGAATTTTTGCTGAGACCAAAAGTTTTTTAGGGGATTCTGGATATCGCCTCCTGGACGTTGATCGGAGCTGTGGCGAATAAATTTGCGTTTTGGGCGACGTTTTTGCGTTGGGTGAAGGGCTTGGTGCCGGGGAAATTCTGGTGGAGCTAACCGGATTCGAACCGGTGACCTCTTGAATGCCATTCAAGCGCTCTACCAACTGAGCTATAGCCCCGCGAAAAAAGATATTTTATAAGATGGTTCAATTGTACGCAATGTTAAAAAAAAGCGCAAGGAGAATTTATGTGATGAGTGATGTTTGTTTTGCTGTTGGCATCATGGTAGGCTTTAGGCATGAGTTTTTTATGTCACGATAGGGAGTAATTTATGAAAATAATCGCTTCATTTTATGACTTGTGTCGATTCCTTGCGCCTATAGCCTATGCTATTAAGGATGCGGGCGGCACACCTTACCTTGTTGGGGGCTGCGTGCGTGATGTGGTCTTGGGTTGCGAGCTCAAGGATGCCGATGTCGAGGTGCACGGGTTGACTGTTGATCATCTAGAAAAGGTTTTGAAAAAATTTGGCCATGTGCGCGTGATTGGTAAAAAATTTGGTGTTTTGCGTATTGATAGTCTTGATGTTGATTGGTCATTGCCGCGTAGGGACAGCAAGGGCCGCAAGCCCGTTGTTGAAATTGATCCTCATATGACTATTCAAATGGCCTGCCGTAGGCGCGATTTGACGATGAATGCCATGGCGATTGATTTGTACCAAACGTGCCGAAAAATTGAAGCGGGAGAGTCCTTCAAAAGTATCAGTGAGTTAAAAATCATTGATCCATATGGTGGGCTTAATGATATTGCCGCAAAGCAATTGAATGCGATTGATGAAAAATTATTTTTAGAAGATCCTTTACGTTTTTTTCGTGTGATGCAGTTTATTGGTCGTTTCCAAATGTTGCCATCGGACGAGCTCAACAAGCTTTGTGCTGCGATGAAATTGTGGGACGAGCAAACCAATGCGCCAATTTCGCGTGAGCGTATTTTTGATGAGTTAAAAAAATTATTTCTCAAATCGAGTCGTCCATCGTTGGGAATTCGATGGTTGCGTGACATTGGAAGATTAAAAGAAGTCTTCCCTGAGGTACATGCCTTGATCGGGGTTCCCCAGCGGCCTGATTACCATCCAGAAGGTGATGTTTTTGAGCATACGATGCAGTCATTGGACGCCGCGGCTCAACAATCCGGTTATCAAGCAACCGATCGTCTGTCTACGGATGATGAAAAATTTTTGATTTTGCTTACTATGTTTGTTCATGATCTTGGTAAAGTTTCGACGACTGATGCTGCCTTGCATTGCAAGGGACATGAAATGGCTGGTGTTCCCTTGGCAGAGCAATTGTTAAAGCGTATAACCGACGATCGTTTTTTAATTGCGGCAGTAAAAAAACTGGTTAAATATCATTGTGCTCCCGTGCAGTTAACGCAGGAGGGTGTTGGCCAGAAGGCTTTTAAACGACTTGCGCTTAAGCTAGCGCCAGAAGTTACCTTGCGTCATATCTCCTTGGTTGGCAGAGCTGATGTGCTTGGCCGCAATGCAATAGGTCATGAACCGCTGCGCATGCCAGAACTTCCAGAACACATCAAGCGCATAGAATTATTTTTGCAGCGAGCGCAAGAGGCTCGTGTTGATCAGGGGCCTGAAAAGCCTGTGCTTTTAGGCCGCCATTTGCTTGATGTTATACCTCCTGGAGATGCTTTGGGTTTATTGCTCGAGCGAGCATATCACATTCAAATTGATGAGGGTATTAAGGATTGGCAAGAATTGCGTAGGCGTGTGCTTGAAGAAAATGAAGGGCGATCGTGAGATCGCCCTTGTGTTTATTTGCTACCTTTGATTTCGGCAGATAATGCTGCGATCCATTCATTGAGTTTTTGTTTTTGCAAATCGCTTAAAAATGATGATGTTTCTCCAAGTTTTTTCCTGCCTAATTCTTCAAGGAACGCTAAAAGTTGTTTTTTGTCGACTGTTTGTCGCTGTATAAAGAGTTTGTTGACGGCTATGATGAATGCTCTCCGCAGGGGCTCGGCTGTGTGTTGGGTGAATAATCGCAGCGCTGCTGTATAATTTGCAATATTTTTTGTTGCTTCTGCTTGTGTAATGAGTCCTTCAAGATATGTTTTAGTGGGTGTGCTTATAGTTTGCGCTTTTGCAATTTCTTGTTGCCAAAGAGTCATGACGGGAACTTGGTTGGCAGCTAGAACATTTGGCGTTTTGAGGATTTTATCAAAAAACGTGTGCAAGGTCTTGAGCTCATCTCCTTTAAGATTACCGCGATGAGAGAAGAGTGCTGGCAAAGTACGCGAAATAAAAAATTCTCGTTCATAGTTGGCATTTGGATAGCTAAGTGCGGGAATAGTTTTTTGATAAAGAATAACCAGATCTTTAAATGACCTTTGTGGCGGTGGCGACGTCAATGTGAGCGTGCTTTGAATGATGTTGGCGTATTCCTCAAAAGATGCTGTTGTTTTTGCATCAAAAATTTTTCTTTTGCGCGTTTTTTTTGATGTGAGTGTGGAGAGAAATTGACTGAGCTGTGTGAGCTCATTTTTGGTGAGGGTTCTGCGTGTGTTAAAGAGAGATGCAATGAGGTCGCTGAATAACTGTTTTTCAAAATCATTGGTTTTTGAGTTTAATGCCTTAAGGGCCGAATAAAGCCATTTAATCTTATCAGCATTGTTAGGTTGATTGCGGGCTGTGGTGATGTGAATTAACGCATTAAGTGTTTCATGTTGATTTTTTGCAATAAGCGGAGCGATTTCTTTATTTTTTGCAACTTGAGAGAAGAGGGTTTTGAGGGCTTGTATTTCTTGAAGCGGTTTGTTTGCGCGTTCATTATAAAGCTTTGGAAGAATTTCTTTTAAAAATTGTTTAATCTGATCTTTCTCTTCTTGTGAAATCTTTGTTGCTAGGTGCGCGATGTATTTGGCACATTCATTGATGATAAGCTCGTAATTAATTGCAGATACGACTGGCATCGGTATTTTTTTAAGTTGAACCTTGCGGCTCGTCTTTTTTGATTTCTTAGGCTTTGCTGCAGATTTCGATTTTTTAGTCTTCTTTGCTTTTCCTGGCGATGATTTTGCCGATGGTGATGGTGGGAGAAGAGACTTCTGAATTTTTTTTGAGGCGCTCTTTGTTTTTTTTGATTTTGATGCAATAGATCGAGAGCTTTTTGTTTTTTTATCTTTTTTTTGACTGCGGGTTGGTTTCTTTTGATATGTCGATGTGAGCGATTTTTTTACCCCAGGCGGTGGCGGTAGGGTAAGTCTTGTTTGTGATGATGGTTGACTGGTTGTTGCTGGGGGAGGTGGTGGCAGGAGAAAGTTGAAATCTGCTGGTGGTTGCGGTGCATTTTGTGCGACGAGGCCGAGTGTATGTGGGTTAAAGAGGCTTTTTAATGAGGTAAGTGTCGTTTTTTGTTCTGGTAAATGGATCATGGCATCATCAAGCAATTTGACATATGCTGTTTCGTACGCTGAATTTTTTGCCCAACTGGCGAGCTGTGAAAGATCATTGAGATATTCTTGACGTGAGCTTGCGATGATGTTGTTGTCGATTTGTGGCAGAATTGTTTTGTAATGTTCTATTTTTACGGCTAATTGTTGTTGTGGTAGGAGCTTTGTCTTTTTAAGAAGTCTTAAAAAATCATTTTGCAATTTTATTTTGCTTGATAATATGCGGTGTTTAGAGAGGAGCTGTGTTATATTTTCACCGATGTTGTCTTGATGTTCGTTAGCTGTTGTGATGGGGTTATCTTTAAGTTGTTGTGCCTGCATAATGAGTATATCTTCAGCCTGCTTGACGATTTTCTTTACGTTAGTTAATTGGTCTTGGGTAACGTGAGGTGTGTTGATAACCACATTGGTGATGTCCTCGAGAAAATTTTCAATCGCCTTTCGTGCTGTGACTGGTTTGATGCTTGGTTTACTGAGCAGGTGCATGACATTGCTGTAGAGCTCGAATTTACTTTTTTCTTGTTGTTGGCTACTAAAGATGGGTATGGTTGGTGATGCTGCCTCTGTGAGCATGCTGTTAATACGCGTTTCTTCTAGTGAAGGTGTTGCGGTTTGGGAATGGCAGAGGGGGAAAAAAAGTAAACATTGTATGAGCGCCATCAAAAGGCGTTTGCTTTTCATGAGGGCTCCTTATTCTTCGTTATTCCTCTTCAATATCAACATCGTTTTCTTGTTGTTCTGGTGCTGCTGGTGCCGTAGTTGGTGCTTCTGGCGCCGATGGTGCGGGCTGTTCTTGTGGGGCTGGGGTAGGCGCCTGAACTTGTGCTCCTGGGGTAGGAGCTTCAACCTGTTGCGCTGTTGGCGTTGGGGTTGTAACTGGTGCTGGTTGTATTGGTGCTGCTACAGCGGCAGTGGCTGGCTTTGTTGTTGCTGCCGGTTTTGTGGCTTTCTTTTTGGATACCACTTTAACTTTTGGCCGTTTTACAACTTGTTTTTTCTTTGGTTGAGCAAATTTACGGCGTCTTGTTCGAAGGAGTGAAGCGCGTTGTTGTGCGCGAACCTGAGCTTGTTTTTGCGCAGCTGTGAGCGGGGTGGCGGTTGCCTGTGTCATTTGCGTGTGTTTTGGTATGACGCGTCCAGCAACAGCTCGAGCGGCCATGAAACTTTCCTTACCCTTGCTGAGTGAAACGTTTTTTGTTTTTTTGCTGCGTACTTTTGATCTTGGTGCTTTGCGTTGTTTTTTCCATTCTTTAAGAGATTTTGTTTTTTTTGATAATGCTGCTCTTTGCGTAAGTTGTGTTTGAAGTGGATCAAGAAATGAGCGTTGTACTTTGGGCTTTTTTGCGGTTGCTTTAACGGCTGGTTGTGCTGCTGGCGGTTGGCTTGGTGCTCCTGTTGGTGGTTGCGTTGGTTTTTCTTCTATGTCTTCGATTTCAACATCTTTTTCTGGTGCGACTGTTGCTGCGGTTGGCGTAGGAGTTGCTGGTGTCGTGGTAGGTGCTGTCGTCGGTGTAGCGGGTGCTGTTGTTGGTGCTTCATCACCTTCTTCTTCTACATCTTCAATTTCTACATCATTTTCTGCTGCGTAGACATTTTGATAGAACGCTAAAGGGGTAAAAAGAAGGCAAACTGCCGCTAGGATAAAATATTTTTTAAAATTTTTCATGGTACCTTTCCCTCTTTAATGCATTTGCGAACAATTTCGTTAGAGAAAGTTTTGCATGAGGAGAGGAGATTTTGCAAGGTATTGAGAAAATTTTACAAAACCTTTTTTAAATGTGATGATACCCTTGATGGCCGTCATGTTAATGCTCTTAGATAAACTGACGTTGGTTGTCTGTTTTTAAAAAAGTTATTTTTTAGTATCTTTTTAACCTATACTAAATATAGTAATTTTTTAAGGCTTCTTTTGGGGGCTATAAAAAATGTTATCGTGAATTAAAAAATGAGTAATATTCTAACGATCGAGGACGCATATGCAATTCAATATTTTTAAAACTGCTGCCTGGCAGTTGATCGTTCAAGCTGATCCAATGTGCTGGATTATTTTATTGGGGTTGTTTGCTACATCGGTATTTTGCATTGCTATCGTAGCATTTAAATATTTTTCATTCAGATCTGAGCGGCGTAAGCTTGAAGCTCTTGTTGCTCGCATGCGATCGGTCCGCTCGTTTACTGATTTGATTACGGTCAGTAAGGAGTTTCGAGATGGTATGGGTGGTAAATTTTTATTGTCTGCACTCAGTGAGCTTAAGGTTTTGTTAGATGCTGCCGGTAAGAAAAAACAAGGTGATGAGACATCGGCGGTATTATCAGATCGAGATGTTGATATCTTAGAAAATGAGATGGTGCGTTCGGTTGGTGAGCTTATCGCTGAACAAGAAACATATTTGCCTGTTTTATCGACGGCGGCAGTATCTGCACCGCTGGTTGGATTGTTCGGTACGATTTGGGGATTGATTCATTCTTTTATTGATATAAGCCAAGAGAAAAGTGCTGACATTGCGACCGTTGCTCCTGGTTTGGCTGAAGCATTGATTGTTACGCTTGGTGGGCTTGCTGTTGCGATTCCTGCACTTATCTCGTTTCATTATTTTTCAACACGTGTGCGTACGTTTGAGCAGCAACTTAATGATCTTGGTGATCGTTTTTTAATTGTTGTCAAACAAACGTTTGTTAAATAAGGAATTGTTATGAAACGTTCACGCATGAGTCGTTTGACGATGGGAGAGGTTTCATTAGTACCATTAATTGACGCGTTTGCGACTTTGTTGGTTATTTTTATGGTAACCGCTCCGATGGTCCAAAATAGTATCAAAGTTGATTTACCACATGGCAAGAGTCGAGAAGTTGGTGTAGCGCAAGAATTGGTTGTGACGGTGAGTAAGGAGGGGAAGCTGTTTTTTAATAGCTATCCCGTGGAAAACAAGAAGCTTGTTGATGTCGTGCAAAAAGCGCTTCACCATAAAGAAGATACGCCGGTTTTTGTTCGGGCCGATGAGGTGGTTGCTTATGGCAAGGTCATTGAGATTGTTGACGTGCTTAAGCAAGCTGGTGTTAAATATGTTGCTATGTCAACGCGTCCGGTTGCCTGATATAGTTTTTGCATAGGCGGTTACAGGCTATGAATAATAATAGTATTTTGAGCAGGAAATATATCGTTATTTCTTTGATCATCCATCTGGCGATATTTTTGCTTATGGCCTATTTTATTCATAGAAATCGTATTAGCAAAACATTTGTCGTTTTTGGCGCTCATTCACAAAAGCCATCACAAGCAATCATGAAGCTCGGTAAGCGACGATTGATTCCTTTTCTTGGCGGGGGCGGTTCGAATGGTAAAGGAACGCAAGTCAATGGGGCGCGCGGCAATGGAAAAAAGAATGGGGCTACAAAAAAAACAACAACTAAGCCGCGTCGCAGTAAAGTAAGAGGGCCTGGTGGTCCGCATGTGCTTAATAAACGAGTTGAAAAGAAATCGTTAACAAAAAAGCCAAAGACGCAGGCTAAGGCGTCAGTTCCGACCATTGTGAAAAAAGAAGCGCCCGTTCTTGAAAAACCAACCAAGCAAGTAACTCTGCGTTCGGGAATGAACGTTCAGAAAAAAAAGACAAAAAAACAGTTGCGTGCTGAAAAAGCAAAGAAGGCGAAAGAGCGAGAAGCACGCAAAAAGGAAGACGCGCGCAAAGCTCGAAAAATGCGTGAGCAACGACTTCAGCAGGAGCGCCTTGCCAAACAAGAAGAAGAAAAGCGTTTACTTGAACAAGCGCGTATTGAGCAAGCAAGACTTGAGGAGGCTCGTCAAGAACAAATAGCGCAAGATCGTATTAAGCAAGCTAAGGATAATAAAAAGAGAAAATTAACCAAACAAAAAGAGCAGCTTTTGGCCAAACGTGATGAGCCGGTTACCCAAAAAGCTGATATTACACAGGAGCGTTCAACTGAAAGCTCGCATGATTTTGACGAAGATGTTGGTGCGGGCGCCATCGGTGGTGGAGAGGGGGATAATCTGGCTGCCGAGAATCCCCAGGATGTTATGTCGTTCAATTTGCTTGCCGAATCAGATCAAGAATTGCGCGTGTACCAGCGCAGTATTCAACAAGAAGTAGGCCGGTTGTGGCATCCTCCTGTTGGTGTACCGAAAGGAACGACGTGTCGCGTTATGTTCTCTGTTGCTCGAGATGGTGGTATTGATCAATTTGAATTTGTAAGTCGTTCAAAAATGCTCATTTACGATCTCAGTATTTTACGTGTCGCCAAGCTCTTTAAATTTGATCAATGTTTGTGGGGCAAGCGGTTTACCATAGATTTTTGTCAATAAAGATTTTAGACTGAATGCCTTCATGCAAAAACATTATCATTGTTTTAAATAATCGAAATGCATAACCCAAGGGAGTGGCCATGAGTGTTATAACAAAAATGAGCCCCATGACGTGTTTGTGTGCTTTCTTATTGCATATGATGGTTGGCTTACATTTGGTTGCAGAGATTGATATGCAAACAGCTACTGCCGATCAATCGTTCTCATTTCAAATAGATACCAAAGCGCAAGTTTTTAGCACATTAAATTGTTTAATTTTGTGTATTGGTAGTGATGATTTGATTAACAAGGTTGGTAAAACTATTAAATTTGATTTGGAGTTTACCGATCAATTGACAGCGGATCTTAAAAAAGCTGATGAAGTGCCGACGCCTGAAGTTTTAGCGAAGCTTTTTGAGCGAGGAACTTCGTTGTGCTTATTTTTAAAGCAGGGCAAAAAAACAAAGGCGGGGCGTGAAGTGGAAGCGACGTTAAAGGAACCAAGCTCGAATCAGATTTTCTTTAGTCGTCAGTTTTCATGCAATGAAAAAAATCTTATCCATGTAAGTCATGGCATATCACATGAGCTCTTTCCTGTACTTACCGGGCAGTCGGCTCCTGTCTTGAGTTCCTTGGCTTATTGCAAGCAGGTTTCATCGAAAAGCAAAGTGCTTTGCTTATCCGATTATGCTTGTCGTAAAGAACGTGTTGTGCTCGGGGGCAGGACTATTAATTTGGCGCCTCGTTGGCATTCAAAGGTTCCTATATTATTCTATTCTCAGTTAACGCGTTCTAACAATCGCCTTATGTCATATGATTTAAAAACGGGACAGCAGCGCGTTGTTTGCTCCTATGATGGAATCAATATGCAGCCGTCGTTTTCTCAAGATGGGGTACGTGCTGTCTTGTGTTTGAGTTCTGGTGCGCGTGGGAATTCTGAACTTTTTTTGTATGATCAGCGCGAATGCAATCGTTTGGGTCGGCGTGTTTATACACAGTTAACCAATAATTTAGGGAATAATGCTTCTCCAACACTGCTGCCCAATGACGATGTTATTTTTTGCTCTGATTTTGAGACGGGTTCTCCTCAAATTTATTACCTCGATCGTAAGCAAAATGTAACAAGGCGATTGACGAGTGGACGTGGCTATTGTGCGGCGCCATCGTATTGTTTGGCTACGAATACAGTTATTTACTGTAGGTTTATCAAGGGCTATTTTCAGTTGTTTACCGTAAACTTGAATGAGAAAAATCGCGTCGAGCGTCAATTGACTACCTCTGTTGGTGACAAACAGGAGCCGGTATGGTCTGACTGCGGTCGTTATGCTGTTTTTTCTTATGATTGTAAAGAAAAAGGAGCTAGAAAAGCGGTTTCTCAAATTGCGGTCCTTAACATGGCGAGCAAAAAAATCAAGGTGCTGACGTCAGGGAACGAACCGAAAAGCTTCCCTTGCTGGGTAAATGAACCGTATTATGCTTCGTGAGAAAAGCCGCGTTAGCTTGATGATTTGCATTGCCTAGTTGTAATGGTTTAAGTCTTGCGGTGAGATTTAAGATATGATTGGTTTCGATAAAAACTGGCAAAATGTTAAAATATTTATTAGAATAGAAATTAATCAAAATATGAACAATAAGCGTTATTAACCATCCTTAACCTAATGAAGAAACATGAGTAAAAAAATAAGAAAAAACGGTCTGAATGGCCGTGGACCAAATGCTATGTGGTTCTTGCTTTTTTTGGTTTTCGCGGGTGTTATGTATCTCTTTTGGTATAACAGCGTAAATCGAGAAGTTGAAGCATTGTCCTATTCCAAACTTGTAGAAGCCGTTGAGGCTGATCGTGTTGCCTCGGTTGTTGTTCAAGATCAGTATGTACAGGGCAAGTACACGCAGGGCAATAAGATGTTTACCTCTTATATTCTTCCATCTGAAAAGTTTTGGGAGAATTTGCGACAACATAACGTTGAAATTGAGGTTTATCCACAGGAAAAGCAGCCGTGGGGGACGTACGTGTTCATGGGGGCTTTGTTTTTCTTGGTTATTTTCATGGTTATGTACTTTAGGCAGTCGCAAGGTGGTGGTGGAGCGAGCAGTAAAATTTTTTCTGTTGGTAAAAGCCGCGCGCGTTTCTTTTCGCCAAACACCATTAACACGACATTTAAAGATGTTGCTGGCATGCCTGAAGTTAAGGAAGAGTTGCGAGATGTTATTGATTTTTTGAAGAATCCTGAAAAATTTGATCGGCTTGGTGCAAAAATTCCTCGGGGTATTTTGCTCAACGGTGCACCTGGTAATGGAAAAACCATGTTGGCAAAAGCCGTTGCTGGCGAGGCGAGTGTTCCTTTTTTCAGCGTCAACGGTTCTGACTTTGTTGAAGTCTTTGTAGGTGTTGGTGCATCACGTGTTCGTGATTTGTTTGCGCAGGCAAAACGTCACAGTCCATGCATTGTATTTATTGATGAGATCGATGCTGTTGGTCGTCAGCGAGGTATCGGGCTGGGTGGCGGAAACGATGAGCGTGAACAGACCTTGAATCAATTACTTTCAGAAATGGATGGTTTTTCAACAGAGCATGGTGCTGTTATTGTTCTGGCTGCAACGAACCGGCCTGATGTGTTGGATAAGGCTTTGCTGAGACCTGGTCGCTTTGATCGTATTATTGAAGTGCCATTTCCAGACTTGAAGGCTCGTGCAGATATTCTTAAAGTCCATTCGCGTAACATTAAGCTTGATCCATCAGTTGATTTGTTGCAGATTGCTCGTGGAACTCCTGGATTTAGTGGCGCAGATCTTGCTAACTTAATTAATGAAGCTGCGTTGCAAGCATCTAAGGCGAATGACGAATCGGTTAAGATTGAGTATTTTGAAATTGCGCGTGACAAAATTATGTTGGGCACCGAGCGCAAGACTATGGTATTTAGTGAAAATGAGCGACTCATGACGGCTTACCATGAAGCTGGACATGCGCTTTTAAATGTATTACAAGTCGAAACAGACCCGCTGCATAAAGTTACCATTACACCGCGTGGCAGAACGCTTGGCGTTTCGTGGTCGCTTCCTGAGCGTGATAAGTATTCACGTGGCAGGCGGGAAATGTTGGCTAAGATTGTAGGGTGTTTTGGTGGTTTGTTAGCAGAAAAAATGGTCTTTGATGATCAGACAACCGGAGCTATGAACGATATTGAGCAGGCGACTAAGATTGCCCGTGCGATGGTTTGTCAGTATGGAATGTCTGATTTAGGACCAATCGATCTGAGTTCTGTTGTTGAAAATCCATACCTCGGACGTGATATTCAAAATACAAAGGAATTTTCAGAGCGAACAGCTCAGCGCATTGACGAAGAAGTTGAGAAGATTATTCAGCAGTGCTATGATAAAGGGCACAAATTGCTCGCGGAAAATCGAGACAAATTGGATTTATTGGCTAAAACCTTGGTTGAGCGTGAGACGCTGCAGGCCCAGGAAGTCTATGACCTGTTGGGTATTGAGCCGCGAGAGACACACAATCTCCGTGCAGATTAATCTTTTCTTTAAAAAAATTATGCTTTTGCTACACTGGGAGTCAGTTTAGGTATAACACGTGAAAGGACAGCAAACAATGGCAAATATTTGCGAAATATGCAATAAGCGCCCTCAAGTAGCCAAATTGGTAAGTAACGCCAATAATAGAACCAAACGTTGGGTGTATCCAAACGTTCATGTGATTCGGTTCAAGCTTAAGGGACAAAGTGAAGTTTATCGCGGTGCAGTCTGCACCAAGTGCGTTAAAGCTGGTAAGATAGAAAAAGTTATTTAACGGTACGGTTGAGAATTAAGGATTAATGGAACATGGCAAATATTAAATCTGCAAAAAAGCGTATCAAGCAAAACAAAAAGCGACACTTGGTAAACATTTCTCGTCGCTCTGCAGTTAAGACGGCAACAAGAAAAGTTGTTGATGCTCTTGAAGCAAATGATGTTGCAGCAGCTAAAGAATTGTTTAAAAAAGCTGAAGCTCAAATCGCACGTGCTCGTGGCAAGGGTGTTGTGAAAAAAAATACAGCGTCACGTAGAATTAGTACATTAGCAAAAAGAATTGCCAGCGTTGAGGCCGGCAAATAAATCTTTTAGAAGATGTGTTGAGTAATGAAGCATCAGGTTGCCTAAAAAGGGTCCTTAAAGGTGAGAGGATGCGGTATGATGAAGTCTTGTGAACCCGTAATAGTCGTGGATTCTATTGAGGACGCGGTTAAGTTTTACGCGGAAAAGTTGGGGTTTGATGTTGTCGATCTTCTGGTCGACAAAGAAGGGGGGCAGCATCTGAGCCTCGCACGTCTTCGTAAAGGTAAGTGTTACGTCAAGTTTAGAATTCCATTGCCCGAAGAATTTGCTGATTTTACATTTATCAAGCGCTGTTCTAGTCGTTGCGTGAGTATATGCGCAGAGATGAAGAAGGGGCTTGATAAATATTTTGTGCGATGCCAAAAGAAGGGAGTGAAGGTTCTTAGTGAACCGAAGGATTGCCCTGAAGTTGGGATGCGGGTTTTTACTGTTAAGGATCCTTTTGGTGTTAAGATTGTTTTTGCGCAGCCTATGGAGAATATTGCTAAGCCTGTTGGCGAGGTTGATATCTGTGGTATGGTGGTCAGGCAAGCGCAGGCTAAAGATCCACAAACAATCGAATCTATCGTATCTCATTTGAAAGAATTTGGTATCTTACGTCGTTCTGCGAAAAAGTTTGCCAAGTTAAAGCTTAAAGAAATATCGAAGAAATAGGTCTAAAGAAAATTGTAAAAAAGCTCCCGTGCTTGCACCACGGGAGCTTTTTTATTGCTATAAAATCACATGGATAAAGTCGAGGTTTTTACTTCTGTTGTTCCTTTGGTGTTGTGTATTTTAATGGCATAGCGGTTCGATTTGGTTGTGGTTTTGTCTTAGGAAACTCTAAGGTGAGGGTTTCTTTTTCCTGGTCAAATGTCATGGTGTAATTGCCCTCTTTAGTGTCGATATCCTTTGGGAGGTCAAAGGTTACCTTGATGGTGCCGTCTTTGTATTCAATAACGCTTCTTTTGCCATTGATAAATTTAGAAGACGTAAACAGCTGAGAGCTTGTTTTTTTGATGACAGGTTTGTCTTGGTCATCATCTTCTGTTTTTTCTTGTGCTGGCGCAGCATCTTTTGTGCCATTAACTTCAAGCCAATGGAGTGTGCGATTATTTTTTTTGTCAGTATGGATGATGACATTGATATTTTCCTGCTTGAATTCTGGCAAGGTTATTTTGACACCATAGGTAGAGGCATCGCCTGATTCATATTCTTCTGCCTCGTATTCCCTTACCTGATATTTGCTTTTTTCGACAACCTCAGAAAGGTTTGCATCCATGGCATCAATCAGACCTGAAAAACTGTCACGTGTTTCAGCGAGTTTCTTTTTGCTTTCTTGTGTTGCATTAAGGATGTCATCCTTCGTTATATTTTTTCCATAGAAGAGTAAGTTGCGCAATTGGCGAGCTTCTTGTTGCATGATTAAGGCTTGCGTTTCAATTTTCTTGAGTGTTTCAGAGAGACTTTTTGCCTCGAATGTTGGTCCGCGTTGGACAAAATGACCCATCGGACCAAAAAGAGAATCGTCGGCAAATGTGCGATTGATCTCATCGATCATGTCAATGAATGTTTCTGTTGGTGATTGGTAGGTTTTGTGATGAGTATCGGCAAAGATTTTTGTGTTACCAGAGAGCAGTAAGAGTGAGGCGCAAAGAGAACGCAATACAACCTTTTTCATAATTCCTCCTTATGAATAGTCTCATAAACCTTTAACGACCTACTAAAAATAGTATATAGCAGAAGTAGCTATTTGGTGTCAAATGGATATTGGCTCAAAGCCCTCTCGCAGGAGTTGATATACTTTATGCATATCTGAACTGATAAGACGGGTTCCTGCGATGGCCTCTAAAAAGTTGGTGTCACCCTTCCAGCGAGGAAGAATATGTATGTGTAGGTGTTCTGGAATGCCTCCGCCGCCAGCGGCTCCGAGATTGATACCAACATTAAACCCCTGCGCATCCAGAGCCTTTTCAATGATAGGAAGAGAGAGTGATGTGACTTCCATGAGCTCTGTGCGTGTTTCTGTGCTTAATTTTGTAAGATCACCTTCATGTTCAAATGGAAGAACCATGATGTGACCGGCATTATATGGATAATAATTAAGCATAACAGCAGTACGCGGGAACCTCTTGATGATGTAATATTTCTCATCATCTTGTTGCGAAAATTGATGACAAAAAATGCAATTGTTTTTCAAGGGCCCTTGCGGTTTTTCTGTCTTCCCATTAACATAGTCGTGTCTCCAAGGGGCATAAAGAAGTTTCATGCAGCCTCCAGCGCAGTTATTGGTTAAACTTTAGTGGCATTATAGCAGGTTTTACTTGAATGTTAAGTGGTATTTTTGTGCCTAAAAAGCATTAAAAACTTCATTAGCGTGATGGTGCATTAATCGTAAGTGCGTGTCAAAAAAACAAATTTCCAAGAGGGATATTTTTTACGGTCGACCAAGATTTTTATTTTGGGATTCATAAAAAAATAAGCCAAAATCTTGACGCTAATGCTGGTTATGGTAGCATTAGTGAGCAATGAAATGACAGCGTGCCGAAGTGGCGAAATTGGTAGACGCACGGGACTCAAAATCCCGCGGTAGCGATATCGTGTCGGTTCGAGTCCGACCTTCGGCACCATTTTTTATTGCGTGGAGGGGCGTGTCGAAATATCACGCGATAAAAGTAGCAAGCCTTAATATCTGTAAGGTGTTCTAATGTTCGATCAATCATGCATTTTTTGCAAAATCATTCAAGGCCAAATTAAAAGTAATATTATTAAAGAAAATGAATTTGTTATTGCTGTTCATGACATTGCGCCTAAGGCTCCAACGCATATCCTGTTGATTCCTAAAAGGCACATCGTAAACGTTACCGCATTACAAGATGGCGATGAGCAATATGTGTGGCACTTGTTTAAATTGGCCCGCGATTTGGGCCATGATATGTGCCAGGGCAAAGGATTCAATCTTATTGTTAACAATGGCGCTGATGCTGGGCAGAGTGTTTTTCATCTTCATCTTCATTTTCTTGCTGGAAAAAATATTTTTGAAGGTGGGTTTAAGCTCTAATGCGCAAAACGATTAAAAAAGGTATCTATATTGGCTTGATTGTGTTCTTTTCAAGCTGTATTGTCGTTCTTGGCATATCCTATTATGTTTTAAGTCAGTTAACCTTCGTTGCTGATCCTGTTATTTATGGGAAAAAACAATCGGACCTTGCACAGGAGATTCGTGCCGAATTATTTAAGCGATCTGATATTCAGAAGGTTTCGTATTTTTCGCAGGACGGTCTTTTACTGTCCGGTTATTTGATTAAGCGCGCACAAGCACAAGCTAATATTGTCTTATGCCATGGATACCGCGGTGCCAAAGAATTTATGTACGGGTATATCGATTTGTTTCCGCAATGCAACCTGCTCCTCTTTGATTTTCGTGCACATGGGCAAAGTGAGGGGGCAATCATTTCTATCGGTTGTCATGAGTATAAGGACGTGATTGCGTCAGTAGATTTTATGAAAAAACACGTAAAAGCGGTTGATGGCAAAAACTTGCCGCTTATTGTTTTGGGTATCTCAATGGGCGGAGCTTCGGCTATTAAGGCTGCTGAAGTAGAAAAAGGTTTGTGTGATGCACTGATTATTGATTCGACGTTTTCAGACCTTAGAAAAGCTCTTGAACGTGGCTTTTCTCTTAAGTCTGGGTTGCCTTATACACCATTTTTCATGGTGATATCGAAGATGTTCCAATATTTTGGTGCCTGCAATATTTCAACAATGAATACCGCAGCAGCGGTTGAAAAAATCGACACGCCTACCATGTTTATCCATTCATGCAATGATAGTTTTTTAAGGCCCGCGAATGTGATTCGTCTTTATGAGCACACTGGTTCGCGATATGCCAAACTATGGATTGGTCCAAAATGCCGCCACGGTTGGCTTCATTCTTATTATGCCGACCTTTATAAGAAGAAAGTTTTAAAATTTTTAAACAAGGCGGGCATTGTTTTGGTCGCCTAGCTTTGTTGTGTTTCTTCTTACTGACGTTTTCCTCGAGCTAGTGAAGCAAAAACACCGATAAGACACAAGAGCCCGAATACAAACAAGGTAACTTTGGCGCTTGTGAGCAGTTGAGGAAGTGTCTCTTGCGATATTTCGACCTTGCCCATACACAGCGTCAGAATGAGTGTTGAGATTCCCATGCTCATAGTTTGCCCAAAGGTTCTTGTGGTATTGAGCACAGATGCTGCGATACCCAAGTGTTTTTTTGAGACGGCGCCCATAGCTGCGTTTGTGTTAGGTGAGGCGAATAGGCTGAGTCCGGCACCAAACATAAAAAGCATGCCCACCAAGAGCGGCAAAGGTGTGGTTCCATTGAGCGCTATGCTCATGATGATAAGGGCGATGGTTGTGCATGCCATACCTAATGAAGCGACAACTCTTGGATCTATCTTGTCAGATAATTTTCCTGTGAAGGGTGAACCAATAACCATAGTAATAGGTGAGGCTAAAATAATAAAACCGGCTGTTTTTGGGTCCATACCTTTGACATATTGCAGATAGAGGCTCATGAGAAAGGGCGTCGCATATGCAGCACTAAAGTTGAGGAGCCCGGCAAGATTTGCCATGGCAAAAGCTTTATTTTTGATGAGGAGATTGACGTCGAAAATGGGATGATGTATGTAATCTTCTGCTACACAGAAGATGATAAAACAGAGTAACCCAGCAAGAATCGTTAGGTATCCCTTGACTGCGGGTAACATTGTTGTTCCATACAGCAATGCAATGACTGAAACGCCGTATAAGATTGATCCGATGAAGTCAAATCGTTCTCCATGAGCTTCGATCCATTCATCCTTTAAATACACAAAGCTCATTACGGCAACGATGGCGCTTAAGAGCGTTGTCATGATAAAAATGCTTCTCCAGCCAAGATATTGAGTCATGATACCACCCAAGCTTGGCCCTAATGAGCCACCAAGAAAAACGCATGACGCGAGTATGCCCAAGACTCTTCCTCGTTGGCGTGAAGGGAAAAGTGCTACGGCAATTGCGGTAGCTGTGCCAAAAATCATGGCGCTTGCC